>JAILCJ010000213.1 GCA_024680445.1 Campylobacter sp. | reverse complement strand
CCCTTTAAAATTTATGAATTAAGAAAATTTTTATTTATATTTTTAATCTATTTTAAAATTAATCTATTTTTTACATTTCACACTAAAACAATTATTTTTTGACGACTTTTAGATACGAATACACATCGCCTACATTTTCTATATGCTTAGCAAACCAAATGGCGTGTTTTTCTTGTTCTATGCTATCGACTACGCCTGTAAACACGACATCACAACCAGCCACAGCAACACGAATATTTGTAACATGCGTTGCCTTATCATTGAGTAATTCTTTTTTTAACTGCGCAAGAACTTCGATGCTAGAACAAGGATATTTTTCTTGTTTTACTCTTAGATAGGTGTTGATTTTTGTAACTCCGTCTGTATTTTTTGCGATATCAACTACTTTTTGCATTAGTTCTTCTTTTGCAACAAGTCCTATGATATATACTTCGCCAAAAAATACTTCAACTTCCAAATCCATAGAACTTAGTTCTTTTGTAAATAAAATTTTACTTTGGATTTTACTTTGAATAAATTTATCTTTTGTTATAGATGCCAAATCGCGTTCATCACGGGATATAGAATAAATATCATAAACATTTACAGCAGTTGTTGCTTGTGTAAATAATAAACCAAAACAGCCAGTAAAAAGAAAAGAAAAAAGATAAATTGTTAACCGTGCTATGGTATTCCCTTGTTTGGCTTTTAAGTCGCCTAATTTTTTAAATTATTTTGAGATTTTACAAAAAATATATAAAATTTGCCTTTTTATTTTAAAATCACTTGAATTTTTTGAAGGCTTTTTAAAAATATTAGTTATAAATTTGAATTTTGCATTTAAATTTGATGTGTTAGATTTTTTTGTATAAAATTATTTAGTGGCAAATGTGTTAAATTTTTTTGCCAATATTGTGAATCGTTGGCTTTTTGTAAGTAAATATGGTAAAATGCCACATTTGCGGAGGATAAAGTAATCTGGTGGTGCTCACGGACTTCAAATCCGATGGCGGGGCGGTTGACCGCCTTGCGGGGAGTTCGATTCTCTCATCCTCTCGCCATTTTTTAAATAGCTAAATGTTGAAATTATAAAAATTTTGTACTCTTTGATGAAATTTTAAGAGCTTTATTCGGCTTTAAAATTTAGTTTTCTTGCTTTTGTTATAAACATTCTAACTGATTTTTGCTCTTTTTTACCCATTTTATAGCTGATAAAATTTAAATACCATTTGATATCGCTTGGCTTTATACCCCTGCTTTTTGCGTAATCTTGCAAGATATATTGTGGAATTTTGACTTTGGTTTTTAAAAAATCATCAACAAGAGTTTTGTAAAACGAGCCATTATTTGTATAGCAAAATCGTCCAAAAACAAAGGGCAAGTTATATTTTTGTTGCCAAATTCTGCCAAGGTCGTAAAAACTATCGTCTCCGTCTTTTAGATAAGCTTTAAGGGCACGATCGCCTATTACCACTTCGCCATTTAGCCCTAAAATTTTTCTTAGCATATTTGAACTAGCGCTTGCGGGATCTAGTTTTGTTGGAGTGTTTTTACGCACCAAAACGCTTTTTACATCACCTTTGGCGACTATGCCAAAATTTAGTTTTTTGTATTTTTTATGACGACTTTGTATGCTTGAAATCACAGCAGCATCGATTCTCATGGCATAAAGTTCTTTGTTTAGTTTGCTTGGCACGCCTTTTTTGTGTTCGATAGCCATTTTAGCGGCGTTTGGCATACGATAAGACTTTAAAAAAACATGAAAAGGTAGAAGGTTTAAATAATCAATTTTGCCAAATTTCATTTATGTTTTTCTAAAATTTCATTTGTTTTTTGCACTATCATTTTTGCATCATCAAGGCTCATTTCTTGATGGCAAGGTATGCTTAATTCGCTCTGATAGAAGTTTTCGGCATTAGGGCAATAAAGTTCGCCGTATTTTTGGCGGTAAAAACTAAATTTATAAGTTGGTTTATAATGCACTTGTACGCCTATGCCATTAGCTAAAAACTCATCAAAAATTTCCTCTTTTTTCGCCCAAAAATTTTGTTTTAAAAGCAAGGGATAAAGGTGTCTTGAACTTAGGGCGTTACGTGGAATTTTAACTATATCAAGCCAAGGGTTGTGATCAAAATTTTCATCATAAAATGCTGCAATTTCGTTGCGTTTGGCTATCATGGCATCAAGTCTTTTTAACTGATTTAATCCTAAGGCGCATGCGACATCGCTTAGACGATAATTATAGCCAAGCACGCTCATATCGCTATCCCAATGATGAGTTTTGCTTATGCCGTGGTTTCTAAACAATTTAGCTTTTTTTGCTAAATTTTCATCATTTGTTGCAAATCCGCCACCTTCAAGGGTTGTAAGCGGTTTTACTGGATGAAAACTAAAAACGCTAATATCGGCTTTTGCACCTACTTTGACCCCATTTTGGCTGCTGCCAAGGGCATGAGAAGCATCGTCGATGACTTTTAAATTGTGTTTTTTTGCAATTTTTAAAATTTCATCTATATTTACGGGGTTGCCACCGTAATCTACCGCCGTTATGACCTTTGTTTTTGGACTTATTAAGGCTTCGATCTTGTTTTCATCTATGTTGCCATCTGCCTTAACATCGCAAAATTTGATATCTGCACCGCACATGAGTGCTGCGTTTGCAGTTGCAGCAAAGGTGATTGGTGTGCTTATGATCTCATCGCCACTTTTTAAGCCAAGGGCGAGGTAGGCCGAGTGGAGCACAGAAGTTGCCGAATTCATAGCGACAACATGCTTTATGCCTATATAGTTTGCTATGGCTTTTTCAAATTTTTCAACGCCCTCTCCGCCGGTTAAAATATCATGTTTTAATGCGTTGCTAACTGCTAAAATATCGTCATTTGTGATTTGTTGGCGACTATAAGGGATAAATTTCATTTATTCTCCAATCATTTCTAAAAGCCCTGCGCGATCAAGCCAAATTTTGTTTTTATCGGAGCTGTATTCAAAATTTTCATCTACCAAAACTCCTGTTTCGCCTATGGAATTTTTAGAATAGTCTTTGACTTGATTAAAGCGAATAGAGGGCGAAATAACATAGTGATCGCTAAATTCGTAAGAGTGGTGAGCGTCGTCTTTGCTTATCATTACTTCATGGATTTTTTCGCCCGGTCTTATGCCGATGATTTTTGTATCAAGCTCTGGTGCTAGGGCATGTGCCAAGTCTAACATAGTCATAGATGGGATTTTTGGTACAAAAATTTCTCCACCTTGCATACGTTCAAAGTTTTTAAGCACAAAATTTACGCCTTGTTCAAGCGTAATCCAAAATCTTGTCATTTGGGCATTTGTGATAGGCAATTCTTTGGCACCATTTGCGATTAGTTTTTTAAATAAAGGCACGACAGAACCGCGTGAACCAACGACATTGCCGTATCTTACGACGCTAAAACGAGTTTTTCTGCTACCAGCGATATTGTTTGCAGCGATAAAAAGCTTGTCGCTAGCAAGTTTGGTTGCACCGTATAAATTTATAGGGTTGCAAGCCTTGTCGGTTGAAAGTGCGATAACCTTGCTAACGCCATTATAAAAGGCGGCGTCTATGACATTTTGGGCACCATTTATATTTGTTTTGATACACTCCATTGGATTATATTCGGCGATTGGCACATGTTTTAAGGCGGCAGCGTGAATAACATAATCAACGCCATTAAGTGCTGTTTTTAATCTATCTACATCTCTAACATCGCCTATAAAATAACGCATACAAGAATCTTTAAATTTTTGTGCCATTTCGTATTGTTTGAGTTCGTCACGTGAGTAGATAATTATGCGTTTGGGTTTAAATTTTTTAAGCAAAATTTCTGTGTATTTTTTGCCAAAACTTCCGGTTCCACCAGTGATAAGTATGCTTTTACCATTAAACATTATTTATCCTTTTTTAGCATTTTTCTTGGACTTTTTGCCTTTGGAAAAATTTTACGTTTTTTAAGTTCGTTTGCAAGATTTGCTTCGCCAACTTGTGTTGTTTCGATGTCGGCACTTATGCCACCTGCTGCTGAAAATAGCCAGTATTTATGAATTTCGACCCATTCAAGTAGTTTGTTTACTTTTTGCATCTTTGTTTCTGCTGGTGCGACAGCAATTCTTGCTAACTCTCGTTCTTGGGGACTTATAGAAACATTAAGCATATCTTCTATATATTTTGCTGTTTTTGGTTTCATCAATTTTTGTTTTACAACATCTATAATTTCTGATATGGCAATTAATTCATCCAAATGGCTTTCATTTATTTGATCTAGTTTTTTAAGCTCCATTAGCTTATCTACTCTTGGGGTAATTTTTAAAAATGCTTTTTCTAGCATATTTTTGCATCGGATTTGAACTCTTAATTTAGTATTCATGATTTTATAAAAATACAAAAGTGCCTTATTTACTCTTTGTTTATTTGGCTTTTTGATAAGAGGAAGTTTTTTGCGTTTATCATTGGCTAAAATTTCATCTACCATTTCTTTAAAAGGTTTTTCTATGGTGCCTTTTATTCTAGCTCCGCCCTCGGTGCAATTATATGTTTTTATATTATTTTTGTTTGATTCTTCTATGTCTTTTTCATATTGGGTTTTAAATAAATTCCAAACATGCGTGGTATAAACCTCGCCATCTCCGCCATAAGCTTCGGTTTTGAGATTTTCTTTATCTTTTCCAAGAGGATATAAATGCCCTGTGGCATGCGAACTTCCGTCTTTTGCGTATGCCAAATCTTGTCCGATTAAGATTATGTTTTCATGTTGCAAAACGCATGCTAATTGAAAGGCTTGATTTGCGGTTGAGTGCCCTATGCCCAAAAAACCGTATTCGCACGGATTATATAACAATCCTTCTTTATTTGGGCGTATGGCTAAAAGCAAACGACGATCTTGTAAATTTTTAACGGTTTGTGGGTGAGTAAGAGAGGCTATGACAAAATAAGTATCTTTATCGTATCTTTTATCCGAAACTTCAAAGAATTTTGAAGTTTCCGTAACCCTTTCTATGGAGGTTACATAGTCTGGTTTTATGCCGTTTTTAAGCAAAATTTGATACGAAGCATCAAGACAAATAACGCTAACATAAGGTGCTACTTTTTTTAATAAACCTAGTTGTTTTGTAAGAGATGGTCCAGTTGCGACGATAACAGCGGTTTTTACCTTTTTTCGTCTAGCAAGAATCAAATCTTTGTAAACATAGCCAGTTAGTGTTGGCACAAGGTTTTGATACATATATTTTGTGCCGATAAGAGTATCTTTGATATCGTTTCCATAGCCATAAGCGTGTTGAGTGAAAAATTTTGTAAAATAGGAATTTATTCGTAATATTTCTTCATCAAATTGTTCATAAAATGCAGAGTGAATTAGCATTTTATAAAGTTTGGCATAAGGCAATAAATCATGGACTGGGATGAGATAATAAATTTGATTCGAAGTTGTGTTTGGAGTATAAAAAAGCACTAGTCTTTCGCTTTCAAGTTCTTCGCTAAGGTCTAAGATATTTAAGGTTGCATAGATGATTTCAAGCTCTGGTTCAAAAACATAAATTTTTTGATGAGTTTGGTTTTTTAACATTGCCTTGTAAAGTATGCCATTTCCGAGTCCGAAAAAGTATAGAAATGGATATCTTTTATATTCTTTTTCAAGCTCAACTAGCATTTTTTCAGTATCTTTTACTGGATTTTCATAAAGGTATTTATAACTTGTTTTGTCTATATAGTTTATATCCAAAGGGTCATTTTTGCCGATAAAAATTTCGTATTTTTTTTGTTCTTTAATGCCAAAAAGCTCTGCAACTAAGATTTCATCTTGTAAAAAAAGGGCATTTAAATTTTTTCTAAAAATCGGATTTGTTATACTGTCTTTTTTTGGCGAAGTGTTATTTTTTTCACTCATTTTTATCTCCCTAAATAAATTTTGTTTAAAAACAGCAAATTTTGTGCCATTATTTTAAAATTCTAGGCAAGGTTATGCCTTCTTGGGCTTGATATTTGCCATTTTTATCTGCATAAGTTACTTCGCAAGCTTCATCGCCTTGTAAAAATAAAACCTGAGCTATGCCTTCGTTTGCGTAAATTTTAGCAGGTAGGGGGGTTGTGTTTGAAATTTCAATGGTGATATGTCCTTTAAAACCTGGTTCAAAAGGTGTAACATTTACTATGATTCCGCATCTTGCATAAGTGCTTTTGCCAAGGCAAATAGCCAAAACATCATCTGGCATATTAAAATACTCTATCGTTCTTGCCAAGGCAAAAGAATTTGGTGGCACTATGCAGATATCGCCTACAAAATCAACGACATTTTTTTGATCGAAGTTTTTTGGATCAACAACCGTGCCACCGATATTTGTAAAAATTTTAAACTCGTTGCCAACACGGATATCATATCCATAACTACTAACTCCGTAACTAACCACGCCACGACCAACCTGTTCTTCACAAAATGGCACTATCATTTTGTTATTTTTAGACATTTGTCTTATCCATTTATCGCTTTTTAGACCCACATTTATCCTTTAATTTTGGTGCAAAATTATAACACATTTTGCTTTTTTGCTGGTAAATTTTAAAAATTTGCTCTAGCGATAAAATTTAAAATTTAACAATTTTTCGATAAAATAACGGATTATTTTAAATTTTTAGGAGAATTTATGAAAAAAGAAGACATTAAAGAGCTAATTGAGCTTTTTGAGAAAAAGGATATAAATCGTATTCGTATAAAAGAGGGCGAATTTGAATTAGAGTTAGAAAAATATCAAGAAGAAAGTGCCCCAGTCCCAACCTCAACCCCAACACCGGTAACTCCACAACCTTTAAATATCCAAGTTGTAAATGAAAAATCAAATTCTGGCATAAATACTTTAAATTCACCTATGGTAGGCACATTTTATGTAGCTCCAAGTCCGGGTGCTACGCCATTTGTAAAAATCGGTCAAAAGGTTAGAAAAGGCGATATTATCGGTATAGTTGAAGCTATGAAAATCATGAACGAAATCGAAGCAGAATATGATTGTCAGATAGTTGAATCTCTCGTTGCTGACGGTCAACCGGTTGAATTTGGTATGCCATTATTTGGCGTGGAGAAAATCTAATGCAAATCAAAAAAATACTCATCGCAAACCGGGGCGAAATCGCTCTGCGGGCATTGCGAACGATACAAGAAATGGGTAAAGAAGCCATAGTAGTTCATTCAACTGCCGACAGAGACGCACTTTATGTTAGATATGCAGACGCTGCGATTTGTATAGGCAACCCAAGATCAAGCGATAGCTATCTAAACATACCTGCCATTATTTCAGCGGCTGATATTAGCGGTGCAGATGCGATTTTTCCGGGATATGGTTTTTTAAGCGAAAATCAAAATTTCGTCGAAATCTGTGCTAAACACAATCTTAAATTTATAGGTCCAAGCGTTGAAGCCATGGCTTTAATGAGTGATAAAAGCAAGGCAAAACAAGTTATGCAAAGAGCGGGCGTGCCAGTTATCCCTGGATCAGACGGAGCGATTTCAGACATAAAAGCGGCAAAAAAACTTGCAAAATCTATCGGTTATCCGGTAATTTTAAAAGCAGCAGCCGGTGGTGGCGGTCGTGGCATGCGTGTGGTCGAGCGTGAAGCGGACATAGAAAAGGCTTTTTGGTCGGCTGAAAGCGAGGCTGTAACTGCCTTTGGCGACGGAACTATGTATATGGAAAAATATATCCTAAACCCTCGCCATATCGAAGTTCAAGTCATAGGCGATAGTCATGGCAATGTGATTCATGTTGGCGAGAGAGACTGCTCTATGCAAAGACGACACCAAAAACTTATAGAAGAAAGCCCAGCTATACTTTTAAATGATGAGACTAGAAAAAAACTACACGAAACAGCCATACGTGCGGCAAAAGCCATAGGTTATGAGGGCGCTGGAACTTTTGAATTTTTGGTTGATAAAAATTTGGATTTTTATTTCATAGAAATGAATACAAGACTTCAAGTTGAACACTGCGTTAGTGAAATGGTAAGCGGTCTTGACATAATCGAGTGGATGATACGCGTTGCCGAGGGCGAAAGCCTCCCTAGCCAAGATAGCATAAAATTAAAAGGTCACGCTATTGAGTGTCGTATAACAGCAGAAGATCCAAAAAGCTTTACTCCATGCCCGGGCGAAATAACAAAATATGTTGCACCAGCGGGTAGAAATGTGCGTATGGAAAGCCATATCTATCAAGGATATAGCGTTCCGCCGTATTATGATAGCATGATAGGTAAACTTGTAGTTTGGGACGAGAATCGCAATAAAGCCATTAATAAAATGCGTGTAGCACTCGATCAACTCGTCGTTGGCGGTATAAAAACTACTCGTGATTTTCATATACAAATGATGAATAATAAAGATTTTATTAACAATAATTACGACACAAACTACTTAGCAAAACATTAAAATTTAAATCAACTTTGGCTAGATTTTTCTAGCCGAAGTTTAAGCTAAACTGCAAAATTTTTAATATATTTTTGAAAAATCAAATTTGATTTGTTTTTTAGTCCTTTATGCCTCTGTCTCTGCCAAATTTTAGTATCTTTTCTCTTAAATCCTCCGGAAAATGCTCTCTATAAATGGCTGGTATGGTTGGATTTAGTTTTTTGTCTAATTTACCAGAGTGAAAGAGTTCTTTTAG
>JAILCJ010000208.1 GCA_024680445.1 Campylobacter sp. | reverse complement strand
CAAGGTATCAAAGTAGCACAAAAAATGAGAAATTTGATATCGTTAAACAAGCCACAAATAAACATATAAAAGAAATTTTTGAGCTTATAAATAAAACATTTGACGAAAAGACTGATTATTTGCCAAATATTGATGAATTAAAAGCTTTGATTACAAGACAAGAAGTTTTTATCATAGAGATAAATTCTATAATAGCGGGCGTGAGTATTTATGAAAAAAAAGCAAACAAATGCTATTTGAGATTGTATTGTGTTCATGAGAATTTTAGGGGTAAAAAACTTGGAACTATGCTTGTATCTAGTGCGCCAAAATATGCTAATAGTTTTTATGCTTGGATAGATGATAAAAACGAGCAGTCCATAAGAATTTGCACTAAAATGGCTTATAAAAACGATGGATTAAAAAATTATATTTTTATACGAAACTGATTTATAGCTTTAAATAATTTCTTTTAATTTTTTTCTATCTATTTTGCCATTTATATTAAGTGGCATTTGATCAAGACAAATAAATTTGGTCGGAAGCATGTATTTTGGGAGCTTATCACGCAAGGATAATAAAAGTTCTTTTTGTGTGATTTTGTCTTTTGATTCGTATATCAAAACTATATTTTTGTTCTCATCATTATACAGCACGCAAGCGTTATCTATGCCCTTTATCGCTAATATAGCGGTTTCTATCTCGCCGAGTTCTATGCGATATCCCATGTGTTTTATCTGAAAATCTTTGCGACCTTTATATATAAGTTCGCCCTTGTCGTTATAGCAAACTATATCGCCGGTTTTATAAATTTTATCCGAGTAATTATCGTGCAAAGGATTTTGTATAAAGGCGTTTTGCGTTTTTTCTTTGTCATTAAAATATCCTACGCTAAGTCCAGTCCCACGCACACAAAGTTCGCCTTTTTTATTTGGCATATCTTTTGTTATCAAATTTGAATTTTCATCAAAAACATAAAGTTGCATATTTTCACAAGCCGTGCCGATAGGGAGCTCTTCATCATCGTCAAATTCTCTATCGCAAATATAATACGAGCAATCCACAGTTATTTCAGTCGGTCCGTATAAATTTGCAAACATTGCGTGAGCTAAGTGTTTTCGCCAAATATTTAGTTGTTTATTTGGCATAACTTCACCTGCAAAAAGCACCTTTTTTAGGCTTTTTAGAGGAAATTTTTGTAAAACATTTGCGTTTGCGATATTTACCAAAACAGACGGCACCCAAAAAATCATGCTTATATCGTTATTTTGTAAATATTCTAAAATTTTCACAGGAAATGAATAATTACTACTTGCTACGATATGCAAGGTCGCAGCGTTTTTAACGCTAGTAAAGATGTCTAATACGGAATTATCAAAATAAAATGGAGCTTGACTTAATAAAATTTCATCATGACTTACTTTGAAAGTCTTGCTGACCCAATCTGTATAATCAATGACGCTTTTATGCGATATACTCACGCCTTTTGGAAGTCCGGTTGAACCAGAAGTAAAAAGCACATAAGCCAAATTTGTATCGATATGTGTTTTTAAATTGTTTTGATTTGTATCAAATTTATCAAAATCCTCAGAAAAAATAGTTTTCAAATTTAAATACGCAAAATCATATTTTTTGCTAGTAATTAAAATTTGGGGTTTTAAGACCTGAATTATTTTTAAAAGTCTTTCTTTGGGTGAATTTTCGTCCGCTATCGTATAAAAATTTCCACTTTTTAATACCCCAAACATCGCCGATAAGCATTCTATGCTTTTTGGTAATAAAATCAAAACAGGGATTTGAGTGTAAGCACCCAGCTCGTGTTTTAAAATTTCGCTAGCGATTTTGTTAGACAACTCGTCAAAGTCTTTGTATGTTATGCTTTTGTCATTTTGCGTAAAAGCGACTTTATGTGGAAAAGTTTTGGCTGAGTTTTTTAGAAAATCACAAATATTTATGGTCATTTTTTATCTTTTTTAAAAAAATTATAAGCAGTATTTTAACGATTCTACTATAAAATGGCGTTTAAATGTTTTTACAGAAAGGAAGCAAAATGCAATTACAAGAAAAAATGGAACTCATAGCAGAGCTGCTCGAACTAGAAGTCGGCGATTTTACACCTGAGACAAATCTTGATGATTTAGATGAGTGGGATTCGCTGGCGGCGATTTCTTATGTGGTAATGATGGATGAAAAATTTGGTGTAGTTGCAAATCCTGCCGATGTTAAAAATTTTAAAACCATCCAAGATATATTAGATAGTATGAAATAATGGCACTAGATCATATAAAAAACGTTAAAATCTCAGCCGTTTGTTGTGCTGTGCCAGATAGCAAGCTTACAGTAGATGATTTTTATCAAAAATATGGCGATGATGTCGTTGTAAAAAGGTTTATTGAAGATACTGGCGTAAAACAAAAATTTTACAGCAAAAAACAAAAGACCATAACTTCTGATCTTTGCTTTGCAGCAGCAGAAGAGATCTTTCATAAAAAGGGCATAGATAAAAATAGTATAGATGCGTTGATTTTTGTGACGCAATTTCCAGATTATCATGTGCCAGCTACTGCTTGCACATTGCAATATAGACTTGGTTTATCAAAAGAATGTATGGCTTATGATGTGAGTTTAGGTTGTTCTGGCTTTGTTTATGGTTTGCATATGGCTGCT
>JAILCJ010000048.1 GCA_024680445.1 Campylobacter sp. | reverse complement strand
TGATAGGTGGTATACAAGGAGATGAACCGGGTGGATTTTTATCCGCTAGCATAGTTGCGACAGAGTATAACATAACCAAAGGTAGCGTTTGGGTTGTACCAAATTTGAATTTTATCAGCATTATAGAGCGGAGTCGTGGCACAAAAGGCGATATGAACCGTAAATTTGCCCATATCGACAAAAACGATCCTGACTACCAAGCAGTCGAGGATGTGAAAAAGCTTATCACAGATAGCAATGTTACGCTTATTTTGAATTTGCATGACGGCAGCGGATATTATAGCGATACCTTTGTTAGCAAAGATCGAAATCCAAGCAAATGGGGCAATACTTGCATCATCGACCAAGCCAAACTTAACGGTGCAAGTCATCCAGAGCTTTTAAACATAGCCGAACGCGTGCGAGATAAGATAAATCAAGGTTTGATAGATAAAATTCACACCTACACCGTTAAAAATACAAAAACGGCTGAGGGCGATCAAGAAATGCTAAAATCTCTCACTTATTACGCCGTTAGAAATGGCAAAAGTGCCTTTGCAAACGAAGCTAGCAAAAACCTAAATGTCGAGCAAAGGGTGTATTATCATCTACTTGCTATCGAAGAATACATGCGTATACTTGGCATAGAATTCAAACGCAATTTTAATCTTGACACCAAAAGCATAAAAAAGGTGATAGAAAAAGAGATTAGGCTTAGCATAAACGACGACTATATCGTGCTTGGCTTAAAAAATTTGCGTCCGACATTGAAGTATTTTCCACTCACTGATGGCAAGATAAAATACCTTTCAGACAATCCTCTTGTAGCCATAGTAAAAGAAAAAAATGCTTATGAAGTGCGTTATGGCAATCGCCTTGCAACGAAATTTATTCCGCAGTATTTTGAGTATGGCACAAAACCAAAAAATATCAAGGTAAATATCGACGGCAAAGATCAAGTCGTGCAAATCGGCGATAAAATCGTTGTTGATAAGTATTTCAAATTTGATAGCATAAAATCTTATCGCCTAAATATCATAGGACTAAGCACCAGAGGCGATGAAACAGGCATAAAAGTCGAGAAAAAAATGCTTGACAAGTCTTATAGCATAGACAAAGCCGAAAAAATTTATAGGGCAGAGTTTTACCAAACACAAAAAAACAGCAAAGACAAATTTGCAGGCATGATAACTATATTTATGAAGTAGGCTAGATCAAGGCAAAAAATGATACTTGGCATAGAAAGCAGTTGCGATGATAGCTCACTTGCACTTTTGAGTTGCGAGAATTTAGAGCTTGTTTTGCATAAAAAAATTTCGCAAGAAAGCGAACATGCCGTCTTTGGCGGCGTGGTGCCAGAGTTAGCGGCTAGACTTCATACCAAGGCTTTGCCTGCTTTGTTAGAATACATAAAACCCTATTTAAAACGCATAAAGGCCGTGGCGGTTACCTGTGAGCCCGGACTTAGCGTGAGTTTGATAAGCGGTGTTAGCATGGCGAAGGCTTTGCATATTTCGCTTGGCGTTCCACTCATCGGCGTAAATCACCTTGTTGGGCATGTTTATTCGCTTTTTTTAGACCGTAAGGCGGATTTTCCCATGGGTATTTTGCTAGTAAGCGGAGGACATACCCTCGTGCTAGATATAGACGAAAATGCCAAAATTTCGGTGCTTGCAAGCACTGGCGATGATAGTTTTGGTGAAAGTTTTGATAAAGTCGCAAAAATGCTTGGACTTGCTTATCCGGGCGGAGCCATCATTTCCTCTTACGCACAAAAATGCCAAAACAAAACAAGATTTAACTTTACTATCCCACTTTTGCACGACAAAAGGCTAGAATACAGCTTTTCAGGGCTTAAAAATCAAGTCCGCCTAGCCATAGAAAATCTTGATAGCATAAATGAAACAAATATCGCCGATATCGCTTACGCCTTCGAGCAAACCGCATGTTCGCATATAGCAGATAAACTTCAAAAGATTTTTGCTATAAAAAAATGGAGAAAATTCGGTGTAGTCGGCGGAGCTAGTGCAAATTTGATATTAAGAGCAAGGCTTGAAAAAATTTGTGCCAAATTTGATAGCCAGTTATTTTTAGCACCCTTGCAATTTTGCTCGGACAATGCCGCCATGATAGCCAGAGCCGGACTTGAAAAATACAAAAAAGCTGAATTTTTAAGCCACCAAGAACTTCAAATTTCACCTAAAAGCAAAGAAATTCTTATACCTTGCTAAGATCCTAAAAATTACAAAAACCAAATTTTTTGCTATCCAAGAAAGTTGTTTTTCGTTTTATCAAATTTGATAAATTTAGTGGCTAAAAATAGCGATAAAGTGTTATAATGCCCTAAAAATTTTGCACTTTAAAGGGCTAAGATGAAAAAAATTTCTGATTATATCCTTAAAAAATTTGGTGTAAATCCTACTTACCCTTGGGCAAAATATCCGCAGTTTGCAGTTTTTAAGCATGAAAAGAATCAAAAATGGTTTGCCTTGTTGATAAAAATAGACGCAAAAAAGACGGATTTTAAAGAACTTTACGAGGGTGAAATTTCACTTTTGAATCTAAAATGCGACCCAGAACTTGCCTACCTTTTATGCGATAACGATAAAATTTCAAAGGCTTATCATATGAATAAAAAACTTTGGATAAGCATAAATCTAAACTCAAAAATCGACGATACGCAAATTTTTGATT
>JAILCJ010000182.1 GCA_024680445.1 Campylobacter sp. | reverse complement strand
CAAAAAAAAAAATAAAATATCAATTTAAATTAAATATTTATAAAAGGATTTTTATGAAAATAAGTCGTATTGCAGCGTGTGCAATTTTAGGTGCTTGTGTAGTTTCACAAGTTTTTGGTGGGGAAGTTATAAATATAGATAATTCAAATCCTCCTTCAGATTCTCAAATACTAAAACCCAAAAGCAGTTTTACTGATAATACAATTAATTTTAAAGAAATTGTATCTGATATTCTTGATGTTTATGGTGGTCTTAGTTTATATCAAGATGAAGAAATAGTAAAAAGCAATAAAGTCAATATTTATAGTGGCAAGGTAGAAAATGTTTATGGTGGATCTTCAAGGCATAATAGCGCTAATGATAATATAGTATCTATCACTGGCGGAAGCATAACAAGATATGTTTATGGTGGTACAGGTAAAGCAGCAATTAATAACGAAGTGGATATTTCTGGCAATGCTATTATAGCTGATGTAAGCGTAGAAAACACAGATACGATTGATAATATTAGCGGTGTTTTCGGCGGATATTCTGATGATGGTGCGGTTAAAGAAAATAATATATTTATTAAAAATGGAACGATAAATTCTAGTGTTATAGGTGGTTATGGCAAAACCGAAACTAATAAAAATAAAGTTACTATATCAGGTGGAATATTAAATAAAAATGTCTATGGTGGTAAATCTGTAGAAAGCACTGTTACTGAAAATGAAGTGGAAATTAAAGGCGGAACTATAAAAGAAAATGTCTATGGAGGATATAGTCATAAAGAAGTTAGTGATAATACTGTACATATTTTTAATGCAACGATAGAAAAAGAAATTTATGGTGGTTACTCTGAATCTGATAATGTTAAAAATAATATGGTAAGTATTTCCGGAGGTAATTATAACTCTGCAAATAAAATAATCGGTGGTTTTAGCAAAAAATCAGGCGTTGCAGAAAATAATGAGGTTCAAATATTCTCTGGAACTTTTAAAGAAACCTCTATAATCGGTGGTGAAAATGACGGAAAAGGTGAAAATGTAGGAAATTATATTTTAATTAGGGGAGGCAAATTTGAAGATACTGAAATTTATGGAACAAAAAATATAGGAAAATCCACAAATATAGTTATAATGGGTGGGGAATTCACAAATAGTAAAATATATGTAAATGGCGAAAATGGATCTAGCGAATTAGAAGAAGGTCAGTCGTATGGTACATTAGAATTGCGAGGAGCTGATATAGAAGAAAATCCTCAAACGGATTTGTCTGATCTTGAATTATATGGTTCTAAGACCGGATCGATAGTTGAATCAAAATTATATATAACTGGTTTTGGATATAAAGTTAAAAAAATAGCAAATTTTGGTTTAATTGTTTTTTGCCCTACTGACTATGAACATCAAAAGATTACAAAAGATGATATTGTGCTTGAAATATTGGATAAAGAAACAACCGACTTATCAAATACCAACATAGATGTAGTATTACAAGATAATGGCACTAATAAATATAATAAAGATAGTGTTATACATCTTATAAAGGCTACTAGTTTGACGGCACCACGTGATTTTTATACGCAAATAGAAGTTGGTATAGATGGTTTTGTTAAAACAGATGGTTATATATCGCTTAATGACGATAACACAATGTTAAATTTGACTTTTAAAGAAGGTTCAGATACCGAAAAAGAAAAAGAAAGTAGCGGCGATAGCGGAAAAACAGATACTGAAAAAGAAAAAGAAAGTAGCGGCGATAGCGGAAAAACAGATACTGAAAAAGAAAAAGAAAGTAGCGGTGATAGCGGAAAAACAGATACTGAAAAAGAAGTTAAAAATACAGACAGCACAGATAATAAACTTAATTTTAGAGCCGATTCTGATACTAAGATTTTGTTAGAAGGAGTGTTGGCAAATTTTGCTCAGCTAAATGAGGCTGCAAATTTACTTTCTTCAAATTTAGGTCAAATTTTACAACTAGGTAATGACAAAAGTGGATTGTTTACTTACGCTATAACTAATGGTTCAAATAAAAAAATAAAAACAGGTTCGCATGTTGAAAATAAAGGATTTAATATAAATGTTGGTACAGGATATAATGCCGATGTAGCTCATGGTAATTTGCTAACTGGTTTGTTTATCGAACTTGGCAGAGGAAGTTATGATAGTTTCTTGGATAATGGTATAGTCGGTGGTGGTAAAACCAAAAATATCGGCGGTGGTATATTTGCAAGATATGAAGATGTAAGCGGTTTCTATGGTGAAGCTAGCCTTAGAGCTGGAAGATTAAGCGATAAAACCGATAACAAAAATATTTATGGTGAATACAAAACTCACAATACTTACTATGGTTTGCACCTTGGCGTTGGCGATATAATAGAACTAGGTGAAAATAACAAACTCGATCTTTATGCAAAATATTTTTATGCACATACAAAAGATAATGATGTGATGATTGGCAAAACTAATGTAAATTTTGATAGTGTTAATTCTCATCGTATCAAAATAGGTTTTAAAGAGAATTTCTACCTAAATGACAACAATGCCATTTATGCAGGTTTGGCATATCAAAGAGAATTTGATGCTAAGGCAAATGGATCATATAATTATTCAAATGTTGTATATTCTATCGCAAGCCCTAGCATGAAAGGTAACACAGGCGTTGGCGAACTTGGCTATAAATTCTTAACAGAAAATGTAGAATTTAGCATAGGCGCAACTGGTTATGTAGGTAAAGAAAGAGGCGTAAGCGGTAATTTAGGATTTAAATATCTATTTTAAAGATTAAACCTTTTAGAAATATCAAATTTAAAATATCAAATTTGATAAACCCCATGGCTTTAAAGTCTTTTTGGCTTTAAAGCCTTTTTTATTTTATAGCCTTTACAAAGTTCTTTTTAAATCAAATTTGATAATTTACAAAAGCAAATTTGATAAATTTCAAAGTCAAATTTGATAAAGAAAAAAATCCACAGAGTAGCTAAAATATAAATTTGAAAACGCAAAATTTTATAAAATCTTTAACATCATAAAATTGCAAGATAAAATTTTATATAACAAATTTGGAATTTCAAAAAATTCCAAATTTATAAAGTCAAATTTTACGAAAAAAGCTCGGTGCTTAGGTATCTCTCGCCGGTGTCGCAAAGCACGGTAACTATGGTTTTGCCCTTGTTTTGGGCTCTGTTTGCTAGTAAATTTGCAGCGTATAAATTTGCCCCACTTGAAATCCCAACCAGCAAGCCTTCTTTTTTTGCAGCCTGTCTGGCAGCAGCGATAGCATCGTCATTTTCTATGCAAAGCACCTCGTCTATAACGGAGCGATCAAGTATTTTTGGTATGAAATTTGCCCCTATGCCTTGGATTTTATGGCTACCTGCCTCGCCTTTTGAAAGCAAAGGTGAGCTAGCTGGCTCGACGGCGATGATTTGGGTGTTTGGATTTGCTTTTTTTAGTGCCTTGCCAACTCCGCTGATAGTCCCGCCAGAGCCAAAACCAGCCACGAAAATATCGACTTTATCGCAGGATTTTAAAATTTCAACCGCCGTGGTGTTTTTGTGAGCCTTTGGGTTGGCTGGATTTTCAAACTGGCTTGGGATAAAGGAATTTGGCGTAGTGCTTGCTAGTTCTATCGCTTTATCCACCGCCCCTTTCATGCCTAGTTTTGGCTCGGTTAGCACGAGTTTGGCACCAAAGGCGGTGAGAAGTTTTTGCCTTTCTATACTCATCGAACTTGGCATGGTAAGCACCATTTTTAGCCCATAAAATGCCGATACCATCGCAAGTCCAACGCCTGTGTTACCGCTGGTTGGCTCGATGATGACGCTATCTTTGTTTATTTTGCCACTCTCAAATGCCTCGTTTATCATCGCCAAGGCTATGCGGTCTTTGATAGAGTGCCCCGGATTTAGATACTCTGCCTTTGCGAGTATGGTGGCGTTTTTTGAAAAGCTATTTATTCGCACGAGCGGAGTTTTGCCGATAAGTTCGGTAACATTGTTTGCTATTTTCATTTTTTGTCCTTTTTAAATACTGAAATTTAAGTATTCTTTGGCTTTTTTATCAAATTTTTTTAGTTCGCTTATGGGGCGAGAAAAAAGCTCGTTTAAGCCGTGATTCGCCTCATCTAAAAACAATTTTATACTAGGATGATCGCTATCAAATTTAGCCACGCCAAAGTCCTTTTCAACAGCCAAAAATACATCTAAAAAGCTGATTTCATCTGGATTTTTACTTAAAAAATATCCGCCATTTTTGCCCTTTATCCCTGCTATCACTTCGGCATTTCGCAAATCATTTAAAATTTGCTCCAAATAGCCCTTTGAAACGCCGATTTTATCGCTGATACTTTGGATAGATATGGGCGAAAATTCACTGGCTTCGGCGATTTTTTCTATCGCCATTAGCCCGTATATGCCCTTTGTCGATAGCAAAGCCATTACGCAAGTGCCTTTTCTAGGTCGGCTATCAAGTCATCGCTGTGTTCTAGCCCAACGCTTAGGCGAATAAGTCCTGGCCCAACATCGGCGGCTTTTAGCTCCTCGTCGTTTAGCTGTGAGTGGGTGCTTGAAGCCGGATGAGTGATGATAGACTTGCTATCGCCGATATTTACGATGACACGGAAAAGTTCGGTGCCGTTTGCGATTTTAAGTGCCAAATCCTTATCGCCAACATCAAAGCTAAGAAGTCCGCTAGCAAGCCCGTCGGTGAAGTCGCTTTGGACTACGGCGTATTTTGGAGAGGATTTAAGACCTGGATAATTTACGCTTTTAACTTTTGGGTGTTTTTCCAGCCACTGGGCGATTTTTAGGGCACTTTGAGAGATATAACGTATGCGAACATTTAGGGTTTCTAAGCCTTGGATTAGTTGCCAGGCACTAAATGGAGCCAAGGTCGCACCTATATCACGGAGCAAAATCGTCCTTATGCGAAGCGTGAAAATGTCGAAATTTTCAGCCAAATCGGCAAAAACCAAGCCATGATAGTTTTTCTCCGGCTCGTTAAAAAACGGATATCTGGCGTTGCCTTTTAGCTTGTCGTTTAGGTGTTTGGCTGAAACTATCACGCCACCAAGGGTAAGTCCCTGACCGCCTATGTATTTTGTCGCACTTTCTACCACGACATCAACGCCGTGACTTAGTGGGTTGTATAAAATCGGTGTGGCAACGGTGTTGTCGGCTATGGTTATGATGCCGTATTTATCGGCGATTTGCGTGATTTTTGAGGTGTTTGGGATAGCGATTTGCGGATTTGAAAGGCTTTCAAAAAATATCGCCTTTGTGTTTTCATCTATCAAAGCCTCCAAATCATCGGCATTATCGCTATCGAAACTCTTAGCCGTGATACCAAAATTTTGCAAAGTATTGTTTAAAAGTGCCGCCGAACCGCCATAAATTTTTCTTGCAACTATGATATTATCGCCGGCTTTTGCCAAATTTGTGATAGCGTAAAAAGTCGCCGCCGAACCGCTGGCTGCCGAAATCGCCGCCTTGCCGTTTTCTAGCTGGGCGATTCTTGCTTCAAAAATATCCACCGTTGGATTTGTTAAACGCGAATATATCGGTCCTGGCTCACTTAGCTCAAACCTAGCAGCCGCCCTTTGGCTAGTGCCAAAATCCCAAGCCGTGCTAAAATGCACAGGCACTGCCACCGAACCAAACTGCTCGTTTTTTGACTGATACGCAGCATGAGTTGCGATAGTTTCTTTTTTATAATTTGACATTTTTTTATCCTTTTTAAAAATTTAGGCGAAGTATAATCCAAAAAATATACAAAGTCAAGTAAAATAATATATATTTAAATAGTATTTTAT
>JAILCJ010000181.1 GCA_024680445.1 Campylobacter sp. | reverse complement strand
CAAAAAATTTTAATTTTTTAATTTTTGCTTTTAGCAAAACTTTTTTAGATCATAAATTTGCTATCCTTAGATAAAAAAATGCAATGTAAAAAGCCAAAATTTAGATATTTTAAGCAAATAAATTTGATTTTTTAAATAATTTATGATTTTTATCAAATTTGATAAAAAAATTAAAGCAAAAAATGGATTTTTTTATCCAAAAATTTCTTTGAATTTTTGTCAAAATTTGCCACGCAATTTTATCAAATTTGATAAAAAAGCGATTTAAAAAGATATTTGAGTGTCAAAGCTTTAAAAAATAATAAAAATCCAAAGACCAAAAGGCAAATTTTACTTTTTAAAAATCAAATTTAAGCCATATTTTAACAGCAAAAATTGCGGCGAAAAAGGCAAAGGGTGGCAAAACTAATTTAACTTAAACGAGATAGGAACCGTTACTTTTGTGTCATTGCTAAGTCGCGGAAAGTCTTTGGCGGCTCGCTCTATGGTCTTTATAGACGCTTCATCAAGCATGGCGTAATTTGAACTTTTGATAATTTTTATATCGCTAACTCGTCCGTCGCTATGTATCAAAAATCTTACTTCGCAAACGCCTTGTTGTCGCATTTTTACAGCATTTCTCGGATATCTATGGTGTTTGCTAAGAGCACGGCGAATTTTCTCAAAATCCTCGTTACCTGCCCCGCTTTGCATATTTAACTCACCGATAATCGGCGCTCCACCCGCTTTTTGCGTAACTTTTGCATTGCTATTTGCACCAAAAGCCGTTGTAGCAACTGGTTTTGGACTAGGTGTAGCTTGAATCGGCGGTGGAGTCGGTTCGGGTTTTGGTTCGGGTTTAGGCTCTGGTTTTGGTTCGGGTTTAGGCTCTGGTTTTGGTTCAGGCTTAGGCACCGGTTTTGGTTTTGGTTTTGGCTTAGGTTTTGGCACTGGTTTTGGTTTTGGTTTTGTTACAACAGGTTTGGGTTTTGGTGGCGTTACAACGGGTTCTGGCGGAGGCGGTGCAGGCGAAGGCTCCGGTGCCAAAACTGGTGCCGCAACAGGTTTATAAACTTCAAGACTTATTTTAAGTGCCTTATCCTCGGCAGGTTTTATCATCATTTCTTTATGTGCATAAAATAAAAAGAAAATCAAGGCAAAATGCACGATAAGCGAGGTGCTAAAACCTATATTGTTTGCGAATTTATTCTGCGATGGTTGTAATGGCAAAATTTTCATGTTCTTTTTCTTTTAAAATGTCTATGATATTTACAAAACTTTCAAATTTGCTTTCTTTGTCGCTTTTAAGCTCTATAAGGGTTTGGGTTTCGATCTTATTTAGTTCGCTTTGCAAATCCTCCTGTGCAACTTCGATATCATCGATAAAATACTTATTTTCCTTATCCACGACGACAACAACCTTTTTCTTGTCGTCCGTTTCGTGTGTAGCCGATGATGCCGAAGGTAAATCTACTTGAATTTTCCCTTGTGCGATAAAAGTAGAAATGCTAAGCACGATAGCTAGCAAAACTAGCATGATATCTATCAAAGGTATGACATTTAACCCCTCTTTTCTAGGCATTTTCATGTTTTACCTTATAGCGATTCAAGATAAGATCGACCTTTCGCATAAAAGCGTTGTAAATCATAAGCGTCGGTATCGCCACGATAAGTCCAAGTGCTGTGGCTTTAAGTGCCAAAGAAAGCCCCAACATTATGCTTTTTGTATCTATTCCGCCGCTCATACCCATATCATAAAAGGTTATCATGATCCCCGCAACAGTACCCAAAAGTCCGATATATGGTGCGTTTGAATAAATAATATAAAGTGCAGTCAAATTTGTAGTTAATGCTTCTTCAAGCTCGTCTTTGCTAGAAAATTTATCTACATTTATTTTTGAATAATAAAGCATTCTTTCTATGCTAAACCAAACGACAAAAAAGCTCATAATGCCCAAAATTCCGATAATAATATAATCAACATTGTACTTTAAAAATTCCATTTAAGCCTCAAAGAAAAAATTTTCTTGCAATTATAACCGCAATGATAACTAATGTCAATAAAATTAAAAAAAAATTTAGAAAATTTTACAATTTGTAATACAAATTTTATTATAAAATTAAATTCAGTAATTGATAAGTGT
>JAILCJ010000171.1 GCA_024680445.1 Campylobacter sp. | reverse complement strand
TAAAAAATAATGTTATAAATTTTTCAAAGATAAAGTAAAAATTATCTTGTATAAAATCATAATTTTTTAAAGTTTTAATCGTTTTTCTTTTCATCAATGATAGCAACTTTGATAAAAAAACCTAAGCCAATTATAACAACTGCTGTTATAAAAATTATCTGTGCTATATCTAAGATTGTCATTTTATGATTTCCTTACTTCTTTCTTTTAGTTGACCGCATGCTGCCGAGATATCAAGTCCCTTGCTTTGACGTATAGTACAAGTAACACCATGGTCGTGTAAATAATCACGAAATTTTATCATATCTTGTGTTTGTGGTCGTTTAAATTCGCTACCTTCATGCGGGTTAAAATAAATAAGATTTACTTTTGCTTTGATGCCGTGGAGTAGTTTAACAAGGGTTTTGGCATCATTAAGACTATCATTTAAATCTTTGATAACGAGATATTCAAACATAACTCTCTTACGCATATCGATAGGAAATTCGCGTACAGCGTCTAATACGTCTTCTATTTTATAAGCTTTGTTTATAGGCATAAGGCGAGTTCTTAGTTCATTTGTAACAGCATGTAAAGATATGGCAAGCAAAACTCCTAAATTCATTTCGCCTAATTTTTTTATCTGTGAACCAAGTCCGCTAGTTGATACGGTTTGGCGTCTGGGTGATATGTCTAAACCATCATGATCTGCTAAAATTTTGATAGCTTTTGTAACATTTTCTAGATTGTCAAGTGGTTCGCCCATGCCCATATAGACTATATTTATTCGACGTTCATGCGGAATTTTGTTGTGTTTTTTTATCCATAAAATTTGGGCAATGATTTCGCCTGCGCTTAGATTTCTAATCAACCCACCTTTTGCCGTTAGACAGAAGCTGCAGCCCATGCGACAACCAACTTGAGAGCTAACGCAAATGGTATAGCGAGCATTTTTCTTTACCCCACCATCCTCATGAGTAAGCTCCTCTTTCATAGGTAAAAGCACGCTTTCTACACGAGAACCATCTTTTGCCTCAAAAAGATATTTTATACTTTTGTCCTTGCTTATTTCGTAGCGTACGCATTTTAAAGGATTAAAAAAATAATTTTCGCTTAAATTTTCGCGTAAACTTTTTGGCAAATTTGTCATATCCTCAAAATTATCAGCATATTTTTTATATATCCACTCAAATACTTGTTTTGCACGAAATTTAGGATTTAAAGTTTCACTCAATTCTTCAAGAGTAAAATCGAGTAAATTTATCATATCATGCCTTTGCTTTCTACATATTCACATAAAATATCTTTGGCGAGGCTATGGTTTTGTAAAAAATCCTCGTGTGCATTTGCATTGCAAAAATTTGTTGCTACAAAAATTCCTTTTGCTGGGATATTAAATTTTTTTGCGACAGATAAAACAGAATAAAATTCCATATTTTCAGCATAGGCACCGAGCTCAAAAAGTTTGTATGCACTAGCTTTGTTTATGGTGATAAAATTTGATGAATTTATAAATGTTTCTTGTGAAACATCATTAAAAACTTCTTGTGGAACTGGCATAAATGATTTTTTATCAAGCATTGAAATTTCGATATTTGTAGCATTTTTGCTTTCAAAAATTTCAAAAATTTGACCCTCTTTATAAAGTCCAGCAGTGCCGATAAATATAATCTTATTTGGTTTATCTTTGATACATAATTCGCTTAAATTTATCGCGGATTGTACCATGCCTATACCTATATTTTTTGCAAAATGAAAGTGTTCATTGCCACCAGCACAAACTATCATATTCGAACCTCTATACCATTTTCAAGTAGATATTGTTTAAGTGCTTTGATCTCAATTTGTCTAAAATGAAATATACTTGCTGCTAAACAAGCATCTGCTCCGTTTAAAAATGCATCCTTGATATGCTCCATTTTTCCTGCACCACCGCTTGCGATAACCGGTATATTTAACATTTCGCTCATTGACTTTGTGATTTGAAGATCATAGCCATCTTTTGTGCCATCTTTATCCATTGATGTTAATAAAATTTCGCCAGCACCACGTTCGCAAACTTCTTTTGACCATGCAAGAGCATCTATGCCGGTGTCTATTCTGCCTGCATTTATATGTACATGGTAAGAATTTTCATTGCGTTTTGCATCTATTGCTACGACGACACATTGAGAACCAAATTTTTTAGCGGCTTCATCTATCAAATTTGGATTGTTAATCGCAGCAGAATTTAGGCTAATTTTGTCACACCCAACATTTAAAAGTCTAGAAATATCATCTATGGTACGAATTCCGCCGCCAACTGTTAATGGTATAAAAAGTTCTTTTGCTATTTTAGCTACTACATCAACCATGGTCTGACGACCTAAATGTGTTGCAGAAATATCCAAAAAACATAGTTCGTCCGCACCTTCATCATTATATCTTTTAGCGACTTCTAGCGGATCTCCGGCATCTACTAATCCAACAAAATTTACACCTTTTACCACTCTTGCATCCTTGACATCAAGGCAGGGAATTATACGTTTTGCGAAATGGTTCACTCTTTATCCTTTTTTGGCTTTATGATAACAGAATTTCACTTATCTAATCATTATATAAGTATTTTTAGGATAAAATCCGAAACTTATGGAAAAAGTAAAAGCTAAAAAACAATTTGGACAAAATTTTTTAAAAGACGAGAGTGTTTTACAAAAAATCATCCAATCGATTCCCAAAATCTCCACAAATATCGTTGAGATTGGGCCTGGCTTAGGTGATTTGACTTTTTGGCTTTTGAAAAGTGGTTTTTGCGTGAGAGCTTATGAGATAGATAATGAGCTTATTGAAAAATTGCAAAACAAATTTCAAAAAGAGCTAAAAGACGGAAATTTTAGTCTGATAAATACAGATGCAAACGAAATATGGAAAAAAGACGGCAGTTTAAGCAAGAAGCCCTACTTCATAGTGGCAAATTTGCCGTATTATGTAGCAACAAAAATGATATTAAATGCCTTGGCCGATAGTCTATGTTTGGGCGTCGTAGCAATGGTGCAAAAAGAAGTTGCTATCAAATTTGCGTGTAAGGGCGGAGAGAAAGAATTTAGTGCACTTGGTGTATTGGCAAATTTAAATGCCAGATGCGATTTACTATTTGATGTAGATAGGCATTGTTTTAATCCTATTCCAAAAGTTCTTTCGTCCGTTATCAGCATACAAAAAAACGATTCTTGTATCTTTGATGATATGAGTGAATATGAAAATTTTAAAGATTTTTTGAAAATTTGTTTTATTGCTCCTAGGAAATTTTTATTTAAAAATTTGAGCACAAAATTTGATAAAGAGAAACTAAAATTGATTTTTGAGAAATTAAATTTACTACCAAATATCCGTCCACACGAGTCTAGTGTCGCCTTATATTTAGATATTTATAAACTAATAAGGAAAGACAATGAACGAAAACAACGAGGACAAAGTTGTAACTAACCAAGGTAAAAGCAATAAAAGACGCAGGTTCAAACCAAAGAAAAACAAAATTTCTGAAACACCAACTAACAGTGTTATAGATAATTTTTTTGGTAACAATGCTGAAAATACCGAACCTGTTAAACTTTTGCCTAACAAAACTAACACTAACAAATCAAACAGAACAAAGTCAAAAACAAACAAACAGTCACAAGAAAGTAACACTAAGAATTTAACTAACACTAACGAAAATTCGCAAAATGTTAGTGATGAGAGTTCTAAAAAATCAAAAAGAAAACACTCAAAGCGAAATTTACCTGCAAAGTTAAATGGTAATGAACAATGGCAACATGACATAGCAATGGCAATGCAAGCAAACGAAGCTGCTCATCAACTTATACTTGATCCGCTAAAATATTTAAATTCAACCGAGCATAAAATTCGTATAACACCGCTTGGTGGACTTGGTGAAATCGGTGGAAATATGACGATTTTTGAAACAGATACTAGTGCTATCATCGTTGATGTTGGTATGAGTTTTCCGAGCGAGGGTATGCATGGTGTTGATATTTTGGTGCCTGATTTTGATTATGTTAGAAAGATAAAAGATAAAATACAAGGTGTTTTGATAACTCACGCCCATGAAGATCATATAGGTGCGGTGCCATATTTTTATAAAGAATTTAAATTTCCGCTTTATGCAACACCTCTCCCACTTGGCATGATAAATAACAAATTTGAAGAACATGGACTTAAAGAAGAAAGAAAATTATTTCGTTCAGTTGAAAAACGCAAACCATATATAATAGGTGACTTTGAAGTTGAGTGGATACACATAACTCACTCTGTTATCGATGCGAGTGCCTTAGCTATAACAACAAAGGCAGGGACTATAATCCACACTGGCGATTTTAAGATAGATCATACTCCGATAGATGGCTATCCAACAGATCTAGGACGCTTGGCGTATTATGGTGAAAGAGGCGTATTGTGTTTGATGAGTGATAGCACTAACAGTTATCGCGAGGGTTTTACAAAAAGTGAAAGTAGCGTTGGCAAAACCTTTGATGGAATATTTTCAAAGGCAAAGGGCAGGGTGATAATGAGTACTTTTAGCTCAAATATTCACAGAGTATATCAAGCTATCGAGTGGGGTTTGAAATTTAATCGTAAGGTTTGTGTCATCGGTAGATCTATGGAGAGAAACTTATTTACAGCCATGGAGCTAGGATATATCAAACTAGATAAGAAAATTTTTATAGATGCAAATGAAGTTGTAAAATATAAAGACAGCGAAGTTCTTATAGTTACGACGGGCTCACAGGGCGAAACAATGAGTGCTTTGTATCGTATGGCAACGGACGAACACAAATATATAAAGATAAAACCAAGCGACCAAATCATCATAAGTTCAAAGGCGATTCCAGGCAACGAATCTAGTGTTTCAACGGTTTTGAACTTTTTACTTAAAAGCGGTGCTAGTGTTGCTTATCAGGATTTTAGCGAGATTCATGTTAGTGGCCACGCAGCACAAGAAGAACAAAAACTTATGCTACGACTTATAAAACCAAAATTTTTCTTGCCAGTACATGGCGAGTACAATCACATAGCTAAGCATAAAGAAACGGCCATAATGTGCGGAGTAAATGAAAAAAATATTTATCTAATGAGTGATGGCGATCAAATGGAGATATGCCAAAAATATCTAAAACGTATCAAAACCGTAAAAACTGGTAAGGTATTTATAGATAATCAAATTAACAAACAAATTTCTGATGATGTTGTTATAGATCGCAAAAATCTTGCAGAAGCCGGTGTCGTAATGATAATCGCTCAAATTTCAAAAAGTAGTGCAAAACTTATACGCAAACCACGTGTTATAAGTTATGGCTTAGTAGCAGATAAGCAAGATGAAGATTTTAGTAAAGAAATGCAAGAAGTTTTGGTGCAATTTTTATCAAATGTCAAAGAAGAACTTCTTAAAGACAATCGCATACTTGAAGCACAAATTCGCCAAGTTATTCGCAAACATATTTTTAGAAAAGTTAAAAAGTATCCAACCATAGTTCCTATCATATATGTAATGTAAGGTAAAAAAATGAGTGAAATTATAGATATTGCAAATGATGTTTTGAACCTTGAAGCCAACGAGCTTTATATGGCGAGTAAAAATCTAAGCCCTGAGTTTGAAAAAGCAGTAAAAATGATATATGAAACTAAGGGTAAGGTTATAGTTATGGGTGTTGGAAAAAGTGGACACATCGGTGCAAAGATAGCTGCAACTTTTGCAAGTACTGGTACTCCGAGTTTTTTCATACATCCGACAGAAGCCATGCATGGTGATCTTGGCATGATAGAATCTGATGACATAGTTTTGGCTATAAGTTTTAGTGGTGAGAGCGATGAAATAGTTAAAATTTTGCCACATATTAAACGTTTCGGAGTAAATATCATAGCAATGTCAAGAAATGAAAAAAGTTCTCTTGGACGTTTTAGCGACGCTTTTGTTAGTATAAATGTTAGTAAAGAAGCATGCCCTTTAAATGCGGCACCAACGAGTTCGACAACGCTAACACTTGGACTAGGTGATGCTATGGCTGTTAGTTTGATGAAGCTTAGAAATTTTAAACAAGAAGACTTTGCAAATTTTCATCCGGGTGGAAGTTTAGGAAAAAGACTTTTTGTAAAAGTAAAAGATGTAATGCGTCGTGATAGTTTGCCTATTGTTAGTGATGATGTTAGTCTCAAAACCGCGATAGATACGATGACACATGGCAAACTTGGTTCTGTTTTATTGACTAACAAAAGTAAAGAGTTAGTAGCTGTTTTAAGCGATGGTGATTTGCGTAGAGCACTTATGAAAGATGATTTTGACATAAATGATAAGGCCATCAAATTTGCAAGTAAAAATCCAAAAGTACTAACAAATGAAAATATGTTAGCCATTGATGCATTAACGCTTATCGAAAAACATAAAATTCAAGTTTTAGTTGTAGTTCAAGATGGCAAAATACAAGGCGTAATTCATATTCATGATTTAACAAGTTTGGGGTTGAAATAATGGAAAAAATGAGATTAAACAAATTTATAGCTCATAACACAAATTATTCTAGACGTGAAGCAGATGAGCTTATTCAAAAAGGAAAAGTTAGTATAAATGGTAGACTTGTTAGTGATATGGGTGTTAGTGTTAGCATGGATGACAAAGTTCGCATAGGCTCACATATAGTAAAGAAAAAAAATGATTTTACCATGATAGTATATAACAAAGCAAAAGGCGAGTTAGTAACAAAAAAAGATGATCGTGGACGCAAAACTATATATGATAGTTTGCCTAAAGGTTTTTCAAAATTTGTTAGTATAGGCAGACTAGATTATGCTAGCGAAGGGCTTTTGTTACTAACAGATAGCCCCGCTATCGCAACTGCACTTATGAAAAGCGATATAGAAAGGGAGTACTATCTTAAAATCAAAGGCGAGATAAATGAAGAGGTTAAAACGGCTATGCGTGAGGGTTTTTTTGCGGCAGATGCTACAAAAGGCGCACATGCAAAAACTCAGATAAAATCAATGGAATTTAAACCCTTTGTCGCCTTTGATATTTTCGGTTCGAGCGGGGGCTATACAAAACTTAGAGTAATGATAAATGAGGGTAAAAATCGTGAATTAAGGCGATTTTTTGGCTATTTTGACCTTGAGGTTATGGACTTAAAACGAGTTAGTTTTGGACGAGTTGAACTTGGTATGTTAAAAGAAGGCAAATGGCGTTATTTTGAAAAAAGCGAATATGATGATTTGCGTGATTTTTTAAAAACAAATGGGATTAGATACTAAATTAAAGTAGCAAAAACAGCAAATACTCGATCAAATTTAAACCTCTTTATTATAACTTAAATTTGATCGAGCAAATATAGTTAAAAGACTTTTTTGACTACAATGAATCGATGAAAAATATTTAAATTTCTATTTCTATCCCCACTGGGCAGTGATCAGATCCGGTGATATGGCTTAGGATAAATGCGTCTTTTAGCCTATCTTTGAGATTTTGTGATATGAAAAAATAATCAATTCTCCAGCCGACATTTTTTGCTCTGGCGTTTGCACGGTAGCTCCACCATGAATAAGCGTCTTTTACATCGCCGCAAATTTGACGAAAAGTATCTATAAAACCATGTTTTACGACCTCGTCTATCCACTCTCGTTCTATTGGTAAAAAACCTGAAGTTTTAGCATTTGCTTTTGGATTTTTTAAATCAATTTCTTTGTGAGCGGTATTGACATCGCCACAAAATATTACGCTTAGTCCCAAATTTTGCAACTCATCTATGTATGCTAAAAATTTTTTATAAAAATCCAGTTTATAAGCTAGTCTTTGTTCATCTTTTTGTCCGTTTGGAAAGTAAATATTAAAAAGCACTATATCACCGAATCTGTGTTCTAAAACTCGCCCTTCGTCGTCTGGAAAAAAGAGAGATTTTGCAACCGAAGTTTGAAAATTCGCTAAACTTGCAACTCCAGAGTAACCGGCTCTTTTTGCCGAATTTGTTGCCACTTCTTTAAAGCCTAGTTCAAAAATTTCTTTTGGCAAGTTTTCTTCGCTTACTTTTATCTCTTGCAAGCCCAAAAAATCAGGCTTTTCATCGCCTAACCACGAAAAAGCATTTTTGCCAAGTGCCGCACGCAATCCATTTACATTCCAACTAATTAACTTCAAATTTTATCCTTTTTTGCTATCATTATACGATTTTTAGCTAAATTTAAGGGGCGAATAGGTGAGAAATCAACCAAAATACAAATTTTTTGCTAATTGGTCGTATGCGATAGACGGAGTAAAAGAGATTTTTGCTAATGAAAGTTCATTTAGGTTAGAAATTTTTATTTTTACTCCGGCAATATTTTCGCTATTATTTTGGGGCTTTGGCACAACGATGAATCTTTTTATCATTTTTGCTAGTTTTTTGGTACTTGTTTGTGAGTGTATAAATAGTGCGATAGAGCGAGTTGTTGATCTTGCGAGTCCAGAAATTCACCCTCTTGCAAAAGGTGCAAAAGATAGCGGAAGTGCAGCGGTAATGTTTTGTAATATTTTGTGTGCCATAGTATGGTGTAGTGCGTTGATAAGCAAATTTTGCTTTTAAATTTGATAAATGAAAAAGTTGTAAGTTGGCAAAAGAGTTAAAAGAAGTTTTTTCGATGATTTTAGGTGCAAAAAAGCTTGAAATCATTGAGTTTTTACTCGAAAAACAAGATGAAAATGGTTTTATATTTTTTAGTCTTAGCGAGCTTTGCGAGCAAACAAAATGCAGTAAACCAACGGCCATAAATACCTTAAATTTACTTCGTCAAAAAAATGTCTTAGAAAAGTTAAAAAACGGACTTTATAAGTTTAAATAGTTTTGCAAGTTAAATTTATAAAATTCCTTAATATGATTAAATATATCAAAATTGATTTTTAGTAATAAAATAGTTTAAATTTTATATCTGCTTGCCCTTAAATCGCCGTCTTTTAAGAAATATTCGTATTTCCATGATTTATAAATAGTTCGACCTTGAATTGAGATATCATTGCCATTTAAATCTTTGCTTTGTTTTTCATGATTTTCGCTCATGAAAATTTTTTCACCCAAATCACGACCAATTTTTTCGTGCCAAGTTGATAAACTAAATAACAATGTGAGTAAAAATACAAAACGAATAAGCTTACGAAATGGCATGTAAAGTAAAAAATATCCAAACAAAAGAGCTGGCACTATAAGCCATAAAAATGGGACAGTTTGATAAAAAATTGCATTAAAATATTCGCCTACTCCGTAAAAATCAAAATAATTTCGCCAAAGTCCGACAAAAAATGTAAAAAATAATGCCAATATAAATAGATACCCTACAAAAAGAGCGTTTAATAATTTCATTATTTGCCTTTTGTGAAATTTCATCTTTAAAAATATAAAATAATAGCATATTTCGATTTAAAGGACTTAAAAATGGCTAGATTTTTTGCTTTGTTTTTAGCACTGGTGTAAAGTTATATTTGTTATGTCAAATTTGGTAAAAATGATAAAAAAGAGTTGATTTATCAACAATAGGCTAAAAATTTAAATTTGATAGAAAACCATGAAATAATAGACTAAATTTTTAAGGGTATTTTGCCCTTAAAAATTTACATATAAATTTTTGTAAAATATAAAAATGCTGATTTTAGCCGTTTTCTTTGGCTTTGCGGCGACGTTGTGTTGGGTCAAGATAGCGTTTTCTAACACGAATATTTGTCGGCGTAACTTCGACTAATTCATCTTCTTCTATCCACTCCAAAGCACGTTCTAGACTAAGTTTGCGTGGTGGTACAAGTTTTATCGCATCATCGCTACCGCTAGCACGGACGTTTGTAAGATTTTTGCCTTTTATAGGATTTACATCAAGGTCGTTTGGACGGCTGTGTTCACCGATAATCATGCCTATATAAACCTTGGCTTGCGGATCAACAAAAAGTACGCCACGATCTTGAAGATTCCAAAGGCTATAAGCTAGGGTAACGCCATTTTCCATAGATACAAGGGCTCCATTGCTACGATGTTCGACACTACCAGAAAGTGGGCGGAATTCTAAAAAGCTGTGATTCATAACGCCTTCGCCTCTGGTATCAGTTAAAAATTGACTTCTAAAACCTATCAAACCTCTGGCTGGAATTTCAAATTCTAAGCGAGTTTGGCCGTCTCCGGTTGGATTCATCGAAGTCATTTCTGCCTTTCTGCGACCAAGTTTTTCTATTACGGTGCCAGTGCAGTCATCTGGTGCATCTATGACTAAAAGCTCGAAAGGTTCGCATTTTACGCCATTTATTTCTTTGACTATAACTTCTGGGCGACCAAGTAAAAATTCATAGCCTTCTCGTCTCATATTTTCAGCTAGGATAGTGATTTGAAGTTCGCCACGACCGCTTACTTTAAATTTGCCTTCGCCAACATTTTCATATTTCATGGCGATATTTGTTTTCATCTCGTTTCGCAAACGTTCGTCTATTTTATTTGAAGTTACATGTTTGCCTTCTGTGCCCGCAAGAGGTCCGTCATTTACGCTAAAAACAACGCTTAGTGTTGGTTCTTCGATATGCAAAGGATCAAGAGGAATAGGGTTGTTTGGATCGACTATGCTATCGCCAACATCGAGGGCTTCAAAACCGGCTATTGCTACGATATCGCCCGTGCCTGCTTCGTTTATATCCATGCGATCAAGTCCGATAAATCCGATAAGTTTTGAAATTCTGCCGTTGGTTTTTGTGCCGTCTGCTTTTGCGAGTGTAACATTTTGGTTTTTAGAAATTTTGCCATTAAATATACGAGCGATGCCGATTTTACCGACATAGTTATCATAATCAAGAGTAAATACTTGAAGTTGAAGCGAATTTTCATCTTTGCCACTTGGTGCTGGGACATGAGATATTATGGTTTCAAAAAGCGGTTGCATATCAACATTTTCATCATCAAGATGATATTTTGCGTAGCCATTTTTGCCAGCCGCATAAATTACAGGAAATTCTAACTGTTCATCGCTTGCATCAAGGGCAACAAAAAGATCAAAAATTTCATTTACAACCTTGTCCGGATCGCCTGCTGGTTTGTCGATTTTATTTACTACAACTATGGGACGAAGACCCAAAGATAGGGCTTTTTTAACAACAAATTTGGTTTGTGGCATAACGCCTTCTTGGGCATCGACCAAAAGCAAAACGCCATCAACCATTTTTAATACGCGTTCGACTTCTCCGCCAAAATCGGCGTGTCCCGGGGTGTCTATGATGTTGATTTTCGTGCCTTTATATTTAATCGCCGTATTTTTAGAAAGTATGGTTATGCCTCTTTCTCTTTCTATATCATTGCTATCCATTACGCGTTCGCCGACTGCTTGGTGTTCGTTAAATGTTCCTGATTGCTTTAAAAGCTCATCGACTATTGTTGTTTTGCCGTGGTCAACGTGTGCAATAACGGCGATATTTCGTATATTTTCCAAGTTTTTCTCCTGTATTAAATCGCAAAAAATTAAAATAACTGGGGATTATATCCAAAAAAAAATAAAATTTAGTTTTACGAAAAAAGTTAAATTTTATGGAACGAATTTTGCTTCAAATCGCTAGAAAAATTTTTAGAAAGGGTCGAAAATGCAAACTTATAGCGGAACGAATTCTATAGATTTGTTAAGTCCGACAAAAAGCAGTAAAACAAGTGCTAAAAGCAGCAAACAAAGCGATGGCGACGACTTTTTGTCTATGGTTTTAAACGCTGCACAGTCTAAGACAAAAACTGGTGAAAAACTAAGCGAAGACGATGTCAAAGATATAGTAAAATCAGTTGGTATGCAAGTCGAGCAAGGCGAAATCGCAAGAGAAGAATCTATGGTTAAAATCGCCAACGAAATTGCTTCTAAACTTGATGAAGCGACAAAAAATGAGCTTTATGAAAACGCAAACTTTATGCAACTTTTGCAAGTTTTGGATATCATAAATGGTGGCGAAAGACTAAGTAAATATCCTGATTTTAGCGACAAAATAGCAAGTTTTCTTAGCAAAAGTGAAAATGTTATCGAGCTTAGTAAAGTTGGCAATGTTAACGATCTTATCGAACTTGCAAAGAAATTTGATCTTGGACTTGAAAACATTAGTATTACTCAAGAAGATATAGCAAATCTTGATGAAATGTTTAAAAATCTTGCTAAAAAAGATTTTTTCACACCAGTTTTGCCTGAAAATGTTACAAAATTTAGTCAAAATTTAAAACATCAAGTCGAGCAAGCTATAACCGAACAAGGCACAACGGAGCAAAATAAACTAGGCGAAATCTTAAATCAAGTAACAAAACCAGTTCAAAATGCTGTTGCAGCACAGGTTGCAACTACCGAACAAGTGGCAAAAGAGGTTGTAGCTACAAATCTTAAAAATCAAACAAAAACAGTCACACAAACACCAAGTCAAACACCAGTGATTTTAGGTGACGAAGAGGTGGCTCAGCCTGTTTTGCAAGACGCAAAAATTCCGCAAGTTTTAGATGATGAAAATTTAAAACTTGATCCAAATATAAAAGAGCCAAAAGAACAAAAAGTAAGCCTTAAAGCCTTGGTGTTTCCAGAACAAGAAAATAACGAAGAAGTTATGGTTTCAAATTTGGGCGAAGTAACACAAGACGCTGGTGAAAGCGAAAACAGCGAGTTAAATTTGTTGGTTCGTGATATAGCTAAAAACGCTCAGTCTCAGTTAAATGCTAGACTTACTTCACGCACGCTTAGTAATTTTTCTCAAGATTTGGCTCAACAAATCGAAAATTACAAAGCGCCATTTACCAGAGTAAATATGACTTTAAATCCACTAAATTTGGGCGAGGTTGAGGTAAGCATGGTAACTCGCGGTAATAACTTGCATGTAAATTTTAACTCTACCACGGCGACTATGAATTTGTTTTTGCAAAACCAAGCAGAATTTAAAGCAAATCTTATAAACATGGGTTTTACCGAGCTTGAAATGAATTTTAGCAATCAAAGAGATAGCCAAAATCAAAACAGGCAAGGTTTTAAAAATTTCACTTCAAAATTTAATGAAAACGGCGAATTTTTAGCAGATGAGGAGCCAGTAACATTAGAGCTCATCTTACCAAGATACGCCTAGGAGAATAAAAATGGCAAATACAGTTACAACAACTCAACAATTCACCGCTGATAAAATTGCAGCGGATGCAGCGGCTAAAAAAAGCAAAGCAGCTGGTGCAACCAACCCAAATGCCCAGCTTGATTCTGATGCTTTTATGACCTTGCTTTTAACCGAGCTTCAGTATCAAGATCCAACCGATCCTATGGATACTGAAAAAATGCTAACTCAAACCAGTCAGCTTGCCTCGCTTGAAATGCAAACAAATATGAACGACACCATGCAAGAGTTGGTAAATCAACTTCAAACTAGTTCAAGCATGTATGCGCTTTCGGCACTTGGTAAAATGGCAAGTTTAAGTGAAAAATCACTTAATGTTGGCGAAGAAACAACTTCACTTGATATCGCCGTGCATATCCCAACGGACGCAAGTTCGGCGACCATGCATATTTATGACAACGCTAAAAATGAAGTTGCTAGCATAGATATGGGCGAAGTAAAAGCTGGAACAAATTCTGCAACATGGAATCTTGCCTTAAATGACGGCAGTAGAGCAAGCGAAGGCAAATATACAGCCGATGTTAGCTATGTAGATGCTGACGGAAAAACTCACACCGCGGCCTATGGTTCGTATCCAGTTGAAGCGGTCAAATTTGTTGATAATAAAGCCCAAGTTAAAGTTGGTGGAAAATATGTCCTTGCAAGCGATGTGAGCGAATTTTACGAAGGTTAAAAAATGTTAAGAAGTTTATATAATGGCGTTGCTGGTATCAAGACGCAAAATACAGGTATGGACGTTTGGGCGAACAATATCTCAAATGTCAATACAGTTGGCTATAAGTCATCTCGCCCAGAGTTTGCCAGTATCTTGCACCAAACTTCTTTTATATCTGGAAACTATCCTACAAGCGATCAAGTAGGACTTGGTGCTACCGTGCAAACTACGGCACTAAATATGAATAGTGGCGGTTTTCAAGATAGTGATAATATCTTTGACTTTGCGATAAATGGAGACGGATTTTTTGGCGTAAAAGACGAAAATTCAAGGTTAATTTTTACAAGAAACGGCGGATTTGATATAGATGCGGCTGGAAATTTGGTTGATGCGGCTGGAAACTTTGTTCAAGGCACGGTAAATTCTGTCGTTCAAACTACTCCAAGTGCTCACGCGATAGCAGAGTATGGCAAAACATCAGCACCTACACAAGCTTACACGGTTGCAAATATGGACGATATATCGCTTGCTGGCGAGGCGGAGCAAAAAAATATATTTTTGCCATCATTTTTATATCAAGCAGGTCAGCCAACGACCAAAGTTGATATAGGCGGAAATTTAGATTCTAGCTTTAAAAGCGAAAATATAGAACTTGAACTAGATAAAGCCAGTTATAAAAGCACTATTGATGCCGATGCAAAAACCATAAGTCTTAGCGGAAATATTTTTTCTAGTCCAAATGTTACAAATTATAAACAAGGCGACCCTTTGTCTATCTTTGTTAGCGATAAAAGCGGTAAAATTTTAAATATCCCAGCCACTATAAACAAAGACGGAACTTGGAGTGTTGATAATTATCCTATAACCTATATGGATACCGATTCTGCCGAAGTAAAAGCCGTTTTAAATACCACGCAAGAAATAGCAAACACTCAAAGTCTAAAAGCCGAACTTTACACAAGCACTAACGAAAAAAATATACTTGAAATCAAATTTACCAAACAAATTCCAAGCAAAGGCGATAGTATAACTTGGAACGCCACGGCTACTATCACGGATCCAAGCGGTAAAGTCATAGCTCAAAAAGACGGAAATTTGGTTTTTTCAAATTCTAAACTTGTAAGCACTACTCTTAATGAGATAAATGGCATAGCATTAAACTATGACGGAAAAAGCCACGATGGCACTTATAATGGGCTTCGCACTTCGTATGAACCGGGTGCTACTAGCTCAAAAGTTGATGGTTATAGCGAAGGTGTTTTGAGCGAGTACGCCATAAATGGTGCCACAACTATAGTTGCAAATTTGACAAATGGCAACTCTTTTAACATGGCAAAACTTGCACTTTATCATTTTCAAAACGATCAAGGGCTTGAAAAACTTGGTGAGAATCACTATATAAATACACCAAATTCTGGCGATCCGTTTTTTTACAGAAATAAAGATGGCGAGATTTTTTATGGTTCAAATATAGTTTCAAGTAAGCTTGAAAATAGTAATGTTAGCCTTGCCGAAGCTCTTACCCAAGTCATAGTAACTCAAAAAGCATACGATGCAAATTCAAAGAGTATCACGACAAGCGATGATATGCTAAAAACAGCTATACAGATGAAAAATCCGTAAAATTTCAAATTTGAAAATTTATGATAACAATTCACGCTCGTGGAAATGAAAAAATCGGTATAGGCAATCTTGCAAGATGCTATGAGTTGGTAAAATTTTTAAGCACAAAAGGCTATGAAGTAGTTGGAATTTTTGAATGCGATGAAAAGCTTTTTGCAAGGTTTGAAAATGAAAAAATTTTTAGAAGTTCTGAGTTTTCAAATTCGTTAAATTTGATAAAAAAATTAAAAACTCAAATTTACATTTGTGATCTTTTAGATGCTGACGCTAATCTTAGTGATACTTTGCGTGACATTGGTGTAAAAAAAATCGTGCATTTTAATGGACTAGAAAAAGGTTTTCGTCCTGATGTATTGGTTGTTATGGATGATTTTGAGTATGAGCTAAAATTTAAAGATCTTAAAATTTATAGAGGTTTTAAATATTATATTATCGCAAATGATATAGTTAAAAATCGCCCTGCAAACGCAAAACAAATAAAAAATATAAAAAATGTTTTAATATCTTTTGGTGGTTCAGATCCGGCATATTTTAGTGAGTATTTTGCAAAGACAATTAGTGATGATAAATATAGATACACTTTGATACTAGGTCCGGCAATGAGCCTAGAAAGAAAAGAGTTTATAAAATCCATAAAAAAACCAAATCTTGCCTATATCGATAGTCCATCAAATTTGATAAATTTACTTTTGGAGTGCGATCTTTTTGTGACGCTTGGTGGTATGAGTACTTATGAGGCTATGTGTCTTGGCATCCCAGCAAGCGGAGTTAGGTGGAGCTATCTTGGCTATTGTGTAGAGCAATTTGGAAAAAAAGCCATGATAAACGATCTTGGCAATATAGATAAAGCTTATGAAAATTTATTAAATTTAAATATCGAAAATGTAAATAAAATTTGCCAAAATGCTTTTGATATCATAGATGGAAAATCTTTGCAAAATATAGAAAAAATTATAAGAAATTTGATATAAAATTGATAATTATTGCAACGACTTTGTTTAAATTTTTGAGTTAAAGTATAAATAAAATTAAGGAAAATTAAGTGCAAATCGAATTAATAAAATGCAGCGATAATGACCTTGGTGTCAATAGTTATGTATTGAAACAAAATAATTTTGCTGTCGTTATAGACCCAAATAATTTTGATGAAATTTGTGCCTGTATCGGCGAAAGCAAGCTTGAATATATATTTTTAACGCATGAGCATTTTGATCATATTTTGGCGGTGGATTTGCTTAGGCAAAAATACGGCGCCTTGGTTGTGGCTCAAAATTTGGCTAGCAAAAACATAGGTTCTAGTGCGAAAAATTTATCCAAATTCTCACAAATCATATACGATTTTATGAAAAAAGAACAAAGGCAAAATGTCGCGGAAATCACCATAAATTCGGCTGATATAGTTTTTGATGATGAATTTGCGTTAAATTGGCATGAAAATGTATTTAAATTTAAGCACACTCCGGGTCACAGTGATGGAAGTTGTGTTATTATGCTGGGTGATTGGATTTTTAGCGGAGATAGCTTATTTGAATGTGTGGATACTTCTATAATAGGCGGCAAAAAAGCAAAAAAGGCTTATGATGAAATAACTTTGCCATTTTTGGCTTCTTTGGATAAAAATTCAAGAGTTTTTGCCGGACATTATGGGGATTTTTTGTTAGGTGATAAATTTGATGCTAGACAAAAAGCTATACAAATTTATAAAAATAGAGTTAAAATCATGAATTTTTATTTAGATTTTAACGCATTTTTGGCTTTGCTTGATGAAGAAAATACTAAATTTATAGTGCGTGAAAATTGTATTTTTATACTTTC
>JAILCJ010000169.1 GCA_024680445.1 Campylobacter sp. | reverse complement strand
TGAAGGCAAAGAATTTAGAATTTAAACTCGAAAAAATGGCAATTATTAAGCTATTAAATGCTTTATAAGCCGTTTTTTTGTACTATTTCGCTTTCAGTTAATTTTTTGGAGATTTTTTTTGAGCGCCGATAAGACTTTATATTATCTTGCTGTCGCTTTGCTTTGTATAGGCGTGATTTTCTCGCTATCTTTGTCAGTTTTCACGGTTTTATACTTTGAGTACAGCGAACTTCATTTTTTTATACGCCAATTCCTTGTTTCAGTGCTTGGAATCATACTAATGTGGAGCATTTCTAGGCTAAATCCTGATAAACATTTTAAAATTCTTGGTTTTACTATTTTGATCATATGTATCATTATGCTTATTGCCATGTATGTCTTGCCAAGCTCCATGGTTACGGAGGCTGGAGGTGCTAGACGTTGGATAAGACTGCCTGGATTTTCTCTATCGCCGGTTGAGTTTTTGAAAATAGGTTTCATATTTTTCTTGGCGTGGAGCTTCGAGCGAAAAATAATTTCTGGCGAAAAAAGGATAAAAGACGAATTTAAAACCTTGATACCTTATGTAATTTTGCTTGTCATACTTGCCTTTGTCATCGCCTTTTTACAAAAAGATTTCGGACAAATGGTCGTTTTGATGCTTACTTTCATAATTATGGCGGTATTTGCAGGAAGTAGTTTTAAAATTTTTATGGCTACTTTTGTAATTGCTATCTTTGGCGTTTTTATAATGATAGTTAGTTCTCAACACCGAATCACGCGTATAAAATCATGGTGGGGCACGATACAAGACATGGTTTTATCGATCTTGCCAAAAAGCTGGGAGCCGTATTTGCGTATAGAAGATGTGCCGGAGCCTTATCAGATATCGCACTCGTTAAACGCCATAAAACATGGCGGATTTTTCGGACAAGATCTGGGCGGCGGAACGATAAAACTCGGCTTTTTAAGTGAAGTTCATACCGACTTTGTGCTTTCTGGCATCTTTGAAGAAATAGGACTAATTGGCATATTTTTTATAATTTTGCTTTTTTGGTTTCTTTTGTATAGAATTTTTAGAATTTCATCAAGAAGCGAAAATAAGGTTTATCATTTATTTACGCTAGGAATCGGACTGATGATGACTTTTTCATTTTTGATAAACGCCTACGGCATTTCGTCGATAACACCAGTAAAAGGACTTGCCGTGCCGTTTTTAAGTTATGGTGGTAGCTCGATTCTAGCAACTTGTATAGGCGTCGGCATGGTGCTAATGATTAGCAAAAAGGCAAAATGATGATAGCTATAAGTGGAGGCGGAACTGGCGGACATCTTGCGATAGCTAGGGCTTTTTGCAAGCAACTTAATGAACTTGGACAAGAGTGCATTTTTATAGGTTCGACAAACGGACAAGATAAAATGTGGTTTGAAAATGATAAAAACTTCAAAAAATGCTATTTTTTACAAAGCTCTGGGGTGGTAAACAAACGAGGCTTAGCGAAAATTTTCTCGCTTTTTAATATCCTAAAATTAGCCATAAAATGCCAAAAAATTTTCAAAGAAAATGAAGTAAATGCCGTAATCAGTGTCGGCGGATACTCTGCTGCACCGGCTAGTATAGCTGCGATTTTAAGCCAAAAAATGCTTTTTATCCACGAACAAAACGCCATAAGTGGCAAACTAAACTCGGCACTTAGACGATTTGCCAAAGCCTTTTATAGCTCTTATGAAAATCCGCCTTTTGCCTACCCTGTGGATGAAAAATTTTTCGCTTGCAAACGAGAAAGAAAAGAATTAAAAACCGTGCTATTTTTAGGTGGTTCGCAAGGGGCGAAAGCCATAAACGCCTTGGCTTTAAAATTAGCACCGATTTTTGCCGAAAAAGACATAAAAATCATACATCAATGCGGTAAAAACCAGCTTGAAGAGCTAAAAAAAGCTTATGAAAATTTCACAAATTTAAACTTTGAACTTTTTGACTTTCACAAACAAATTCAAGAAAAAATACAAGAAGCCGACCTTTGTATAAGCCGTGCCGGAGCCAGCTCACTGTGGGAGATAACCGCAAATGCCCTGCCCGCAATCTTTATCCCCTTCCCTTACGCCGCCGCAAATCATCAATATCACAATGCAAAATTTTTACTCGATATGTCTTTGGCTCAAATTTGCCTTCAAAATGGTGATGATATAGATGAAAATAAAATTTTATCTCTGCTAGAAAACTACGATATAAACGCTGTTAGCAAAGGTCTTAGCAAACTTATAAGCCAAGAAAAAAGTAAAG
>JAILCJ010000161.1 GCA_024680445.1 Campylobacter sp. | reverse complement strand
AATAAGTCATTAAATGTTTTTACAGCATCTAAAAAAACAAATTCACTTATATCTTGATTAACTAAATCGCTAAAATTTCCAAAATTTATAAGCAAAAAACCATCTATATTTGACTTTTTTATCTCATAACGATCAAATTTTTCATCGTAATGAGCACGCATCTATCTCTCCGTCAAGGCTTTTTGTTTAGCTTTTAGTATAGGTTTTAACAAATAATCAAGTACAGTTTTCTTGCCAGTGATAATGTCTGCATTTACTACCATACCAACCTTGATACGAAGTGGTTTTTTCTCGCTACCAAGATAGTTTTTATCGGTTTCTATGCGAACAAGATAATAACTCTCACCAGTTTTTTCATTTGTTTCTGTATCGGCACTAATTTGCACGACTTTACCATTTAAACCACCATATATACTAAAATCATATGCTGTAAATTTTACAACAGTGTCAAGACCGGGACGCAAAAATGCAACATCGGCAGGTTTAACCTTGATCTCTGCTATAAGTTTATCTTCAAGAGGGACGATTTCAGCGATATTTTCACCTGGTTTGATAACACCAGAAACTGTATTTACCATAAGCTTACTAACTATACCATTGATAGGTGAGCGAACGTCTGTTCTTTCAACCCTGTCACTTAGATTTACTTGTGATTCATTGATACGAGCAATCTCTGCCGAAACTTCATTTAATTGTTTTTTGGCTTCGCTTCTAAAACCAAAGGTAGTTTCGCTAATCTTATTTTTAATCTCTTGAATACTCGATTCTGCACGCGGTATAGAAATTCTAGCAGAATCTAACTCACCTCTTAAATCCCTAATCTTGCGTTGAAGTTGAATAAATTCTATCTCGCTAACAAGACCTTTTCTAAAAAGTGGTTCAGTTATGCTCTTTTCTTTAAGGGCAAGATTATAGGCATCTTGAGTTTGTGCGATCTTGTTTCTTAATTCTCGCAATTCACTTTGTTTTTGTATGTTTTGTTCTTGTAAAATTTGAATTTGTTCTTTTAGTCTTTGTTGATTGGTATGATACAAACTAAGCTCAAAATCAACAACTTGTGAGTTATTTATATCTTTTGCACTTACTAAGTCAAATTCTTTATTATTTGCCTCTGCTTCAAGACGCAAAAATTTAGCATTTAACTCATCTAAGCGAAGTTGCGATTCTCCAAAACTACTAAGAAAGTTTTTATTGTCAATTTTCAAAAGAATTTGATCTTTTTGAACTTCATCGCCTTCTTTTACAAAAATTTCTTGAACTATACCACCTTCAAGGTTTTGAACGGCTTGGTTTTTACCTGATGGGATAATCTTACCATCACCTCTTGTTATCTCATCTATCTCGGCAAAATATGCCCATGCGATAAGAAAAACTACGGCAACGGCAACGGCATATAAAATTTTCTTAGAAGTCGATGGTGCATTTGCCAAAACAGCTTCTGAAAGGCTAGACATAAATCTAATATCATAAGCATCATAATTTTTATTTTGAATACTTTCTCTAATACTTTTAGCACTATCGTCTATTTTAGCACTAGCAGAATCTTGAGTATTGACATCGGCTTTTTTAGGTTTTTCTTTTGGTGCTTCTTTGGCTGCATTCTCTGGTTTTGCTGTATTAGCAGAAGCATTTTTATCAGTAGTGTTTGAAGCATTATTTTTAACAGAAGCTGTGACATTGCTATTTGTTAAAACTTCTGTTTTATTTCCAGCAGAAATTTCTAATTTATTTTTTTCAGCATTATTTGAAACCACACTAGGCTTTTGTTTTGAATCTGCATCAGAAATTTCGCTTAATTTTTGTTTTGATTCTGAAATTTCACCTTGTTTTGCATCACCAAGCTCTTTTGCAGGTGTTTGGCTTGCAACATTTTCTTGTGCGTTTGTTTGAATAGTTTTATCTTCTTGCATTGTTATTTCCCACTTAGTTTAGCTAAAACTTCATTTTTTGGACCATCAAGTAAAATTCTACCACTATCGATAACTATTAGTCTATCGACAAGATCTAAAAGCGAAGTTTTATGAGTAACTAGCAACATAGTTTTGCCAACCAAAAATGATTCAAGATTGTGTTTTAACTTGTTTTCAACCGTATTATCAAGTGAATTTGTTGGTTCATCAAGTAAAATGATAGAGCTATCAAGCAAAAATGCTCTTGCAAGTGCTATACTTTGACGTTGACCACCACTTATACCCTCGCCCCTTTCCAAAACAGGCATATCAAAGCCTTGCGGGTGAGCATTAACATAATCATCAACACCACTAATCTTAGCAGCTTTAATAATTTGCATATCATCAACATAAGGTGCTTTTTGAACTATATTTTCACGCACTGTACCTTTAAATAGCAAAATATCTTGTGGTACATAACCGATATTGCGTCTAAGGTCGGCTGGGTCAATTTGGTTAATGTCAATATTGTCTATCAAAACTGAACCCTCGGTTGGCGCATAAAGTCCTAAAATAAGTTTTTGAATAGTAGTTTTACCAGAGCCGTTACGTCCAATAATACCAACTTTTTCACCAGCTTTTATACTAAAATTCACCCTATCAAGCGAACCTTTTGTAGTTTCTGGATAAGTAAAACTAACATTTTTAAATTCAATTTTACCTTGGAAGGAATTTCGTCTAACGAATTTTTTACCTTCTGGTCTTTCAACTGCCATATTCATAATATTATTTACACTTTCGTAAGCAGTTTTGGTTTGTTCATAGTTTGCAACCAAAGAAGCAACTTGACCCATAGGTGCAATAACACGAGAACTAAGCATAACAGAGGCTATAAGACCACCCATGGTAAGCTCTGTTTCTTTGATCATATAAACACCTATTACTATAATAGCTATGGTATTTAACTGAATAAGCAATGAAGTTACAGTCGAAATAGAAGTTGTTATCATCTTTGATTTTATACTTTTATTTGCTATCTCGCCTGTCGCTTCCTCCCAGTTCCACTGTACATGACCACTAGCACCAAGGGTTTTAATAGTTTCTAACGCATTTAAGCTTTCTATCAAAATTCCGTTTTTCTTTGCAGAAGCTTCAAAGGTACTTTTTATCGATGTTTGTAAAGGATTTTTTATAAAAAATGTATAGCATAAAATAATCAAAACTGTAACAAGTGGCACACAAACTATATAGCCGCCGATAAAATAAGTAACCAATAAAAATATTATCGCAAAAGGCAAATCAACAATAGCCGTGATGGACGCTGACGAAAAGAAGTTTCTTATGGTTTCAAACTCTTTTAGGTTATTTGCAAAAGAACCAACTGATTTTGGACGATTGTTAAATTTCATATCCATAACTCGCTCAAAAATAAGCGAACTCATGATAATATCACTCTTTTTACCAGCAATCTCCAAAAAGTAAGCCCTAATAAATTTCAAAATAAAATCTATCACATAAACTACGCCAACACCTATCGCAAGTACCCAAAGTGTTTCAACAGCATTATTTGGAACAACCCTATCATAAACGTTCATTGTAAATAACGGACTTGCCAAAACAAATAAACTCACAACAAAACTTGCCAAGATAACATCGGTATAAATTTTACGAGAACGTTTTAAAGTTCCCCAAAACCAGTGTTCATTGCCAGTAGTATCGACAAGGTGAGTAGAACTTGTGCTTTCATCTGGAACAAATTCCCGTTTTAGATAATAAGCATAGCCAAGATATTCTTCTTTAAGCTCATCAATGCTTATAGTATTTGAACCAGAACCAATTTCGGGCGTAATGATATCTGCGGTTTTTTTATCAGAACTAATCTTTTGAAGTATGCAAGCACGCTTACCGCGAAGCATCAAAATGCAAGGTAAAACCAGTGGCGAAATATCATCAATACTGCGTCTAACCAAGCTAGAAGCAAAACCAGCTCTCGCTGCTGCACGAGAAAAAAGTGATTTGGAGCCATTTAATGAAAAAAGCTCAACTTCCTCGCCTTCTTGAACTGGCAAACCAATCGTTAAGGCGTCGGCACTGTAAGGATTATTGTGTAGTTTAGTAAAGATTACCAAACATTCTAGTAATTCGTCTCGTTTTTTTTCGCTCATTTTCTATCCAATATTTTTGGTATCATCTATATAAATTCCTTGCATGCTTACTATGCCAAATTCGCTGAGTTTTGTTTTTTGTTCTTCATTTTCAACGCCTATGGCTATAAGCTTAGCACCTTTTGTGTTCA
>JAILCJ010000148.1 GCA_024680445.1 Campylobacter sp. | reverse complement strand
GTAAAATTAAAGCAAGGATATAAATGAAAATCAGAGTTGGGATTTTAGGTTATAAAAACGCTGGCAAGTTGCATTATAACGAATTAATACGCTCTGATAAATTTGATCTTTGCGGTGTTTATGACAATAGCAAAATTGATTTTTATTGCAGGGCAGAAGTTTTTGATGATTTTAAAAGCTTTATCGAAGTCGGACAGCCCGAAGCTATCGTGATTTGCTTAAATGAAGACGAAATTTTTGACGCCTTTTGTGAGTGCGTAAAATACTGCAAAAATATCCTTATTTGTTCGCCTTTTTGTAAAAATCAAGATGAACTTTCACAGATGAAATACCTTGCTACACAGCATGATACTACCGTTGCTTTGGGCTTTAAAACGAGATTTAATCAAGCCGTTTTTTCACTAAAAAAAGCACTTTTAAAAGAAGAAGAAATTTTTAATATAAATATCTTTAATTGTATCGATTCGTCTGACGCAAACATCATAAATGAGCTTACTTTGGGCGATATCGACATAGCGAAATTTTTGGCAAATAGCGAAATTACCGAGTTAAATTCGTCTTTTACAAATGTCACGAATCAAAAACGTTCAGACAATGCCATGTTAAAAATCAAATTTAAAAATCAAATTTTAACTAGCATTACAAATTCGCTTACAAGTGCGATTTCAAGCCATTTTATAACTATAAATGCAACAAGTGGTGTGTATTATTGTAACATTTTGCTAAATAAACTTCATCAAATCAACCAAGACGGTCAGATAAATCTCAAAGTAAATTCCGAAATTTCAGAACAAAGATCGCTTTATAACGAATTTTACACACTTGTAAAAACTCAAAAAAATGAAAATATACCTAGCCTTGATGATGCTATAAAAATACGTGGACTTTTGCGATGAAAAAACTTGTTTTATTGTTAAATATGGGCGGTGCAAGCAGTCTTGATGATGTAAAAATTTTCCTTACAAATATGTTTAATGACGAGTGTATTTTAGGGATAAAAAATCGCTTTTTGCGTAAAATCGTAGCATATTTCATCATTAAGTCAAGGCTTAAACAAGCACAAAAAAATTATTCAAAAATAGGCGGTAAATCGCCTATTGCCGAACTTAGCGAATCTCTTGTAGATAAGTTAAATTCTCAACAATTTGGAGAAATCAAATTTGATTTTGCTATGAATTACACTCCGCCCTTTGTTGAAGATGTGTTACGAAAATATACAGACTATGAAGAAATCGTCCTTTTTCCGCTATATCCGCATCACTCTATAACTACGATAACTTCGAGTTTAAAGAGCTTTGCAAGGGCATATAAAGCCTTAAATTTGAAAGCAAAACTTAGCGCTGTCGAACCTTTTTATAAAAACGATGATTATAACGAAATCTTGATCGAAAAAATTTTGGATAAATTAGACTTTGAAGACGAGATCGAAGGGGATATATCGCTTATATTTTCCGCTCACTCTTTACCGCAAAAAATTATTGACAATGGCGATATTTATGAAAAACAAATCAAAGAACATGTTAGAATTTTAAAGCAAAAATTACAGCAAAAAGAGATAGTTTTTAAAGAAATTTTACTTGCTTACCAGTCAAAATTAGGACCAGTTAAATGGTTAGGTCCAAACCTAAGCGATGTTTTAACGAATCTTGAAAGCAAAAAAGCTCTTATTTGCCCTTTATCATTTTGCATAGACAATTCAGAAACAGCCTTTGAACTTTCCATAGAATACGCCAAGATTGCAAAAGCGCAAAATTTCACTTACTATAATGTCTGCCAATGCCCAAATGACGACCATAGCTTTGTGAATTTTATACAAAAAAGCGTAGCAAATATTATTTAACTAACTAATAAATTTTTAATATAAAATTAATTTAACGCAACAATAAACAAGTGTGTAAATAATGAATTTAATTAAAAAAACATATTTTGAAATAAAAAATTACATATCAAAATAAATCAAATTTGGCTCAAGACAAGTTAAAAACTTTTAAATGGGTTTTTAACAATGATTATACCGATGAAAAATAGGTATATGTATCGTTCCTAAATTTCGCAGATATAATTTCTTGAAATTTTAAAGTATTTTTTACTTCGCTACGCTCGTAACTGCAAGCAGAAGTCTTGATTTGGAAGCTGTAAAAGTGGCTGAAATTTGTAAAATTTCTTGCAATTTGCTAAACAAGTTTTTCAAAAAAATAAGAAATTTGATGCTTGCAGAATGCGAAAAACAATGCAAACTAAGCGACGAAATCGATAAAAACTATTTTTTACTTCGCCTTGCTAGTAACTTTGAAGACGGAGCCAAAAGAGTGCGTGATCTTGTGCTTGCACTCTCTTTGAGAAAAGAGGCGGAGGAACTGGTGGAAAACAGCCTGTTTTGCTTCGCTAGGCTCATAACTGCAAGCAGAAGGTATGCTAAAACATGGTGGCAAAGTCTATACGCAAATAGTTAAAATTGCTCCGCTAGTGAGCAAATGAGTATTTTAAGGGGCTTTTAATTCTACGATTTTTAGCGATACTTGGAAGGTTTATGATGCTTTGGTGGATTATGTAGCCTTGACTCATTATAGGGTAAAACATAGCTAAAACAAGTTTACAAAAGGCAAAAATCACATCTATGGGATAGAAAACTTTTCTACTTCGCTTTGCTCGTAACTGCAAGCAGAATGGGCTATGCCAAGCACCGCTTAAGTAAATTCAAGGGCATAAAAAGAGAGAATTTTCTTTTACATTTAAAAGAGTGTAAATTTGGATTTGATAACAAAGAAAATCTATATCAAATTTTACTAAAATTGATAAGAGTTCTTGTAAAGTAGCGTAGCTAAAAATCCGCTTAATTTGTCTTGAGCCTAAATTAATTAAATTAATTGAAAAATTAATCGGTAAATTCTATTTTAAGGGGGACTTAGCCCCCTTAAAATTATTTGGCAGTTGCCATTTTTCTACGCATATAAGCTATGCGACTTTGAAGTGGAAGGTGTTTTGGACAATTATCTTCACAAGCAAGCAAGCTCATGCAACCAAAAACGCCGTCATCATCACCGATGAGTTCATAAAAGTCTTCATCACTTCTTTGATCAAGTGCGTCTATTTTAAATCTTGCAACTCTGTTTAAACCAACAGCACCGATAAAATCAGGTCTCATTATGGCTGTACCGCACGAAGCTACACAAATACCGCACTCTATACACCTATCAAGCTCAAAAACTTCTTGAGCAACTTCTGGTGCAACTTTTTCTTCAATTTTTGAAATTTCAGGCTCATGATCGCTATGAATCCAGCTTTCAACTCTTCTTGACATAGCGTTCATCCAGTTACCAGTATCGACACTCAAATCCTTTAACAATTTGAAAACTGGTAGTGGCATTAGCTCTAAAACTCCATCTGGATAATCCTTCGTAAGTGTTCTACATGCAAGTTGAGGTCTACCATTTACAAGCATACCGCAACTTCCGCATATACCAGCACGGCAAACGAAGTCAAAACTCAAATCCGGATCAAATCGCTCTCTTATCATATTTAAAGCGATAAAAAGCGTCATACCCGGAGTCTCTTCAAGCTCATAAGTCGCAAAATGTGGCTTAGAAATCTTACTTTGTGGATTGTATTTAAATGCTTTTATAGTGATTTTCCTACTCATATCCCTTACCTACTCTTTCGTTTGGTGCTTTATATTTATCTTGGAGATCATAGTGCATAAGTGCATCTTGAATCTCTTGGCGGCTCTTACCTTCGGCTTCCATTTTGGCACGAATTTCATCAACTTGTGCTTGACGAATTGCGCTATTTGGGTGTTCTATGATATTGCCTTTGGCACCATATCCACGAAATGCCGGTGGCATCTCCATCTTCATAATGTCAAGCTCTTCATAAGTCAAAGTTGGCATTGTATCGCCCTCTTTCCAGCTTGCCAAAGTACGTTTGCACCAGTTTAGATCATCACGTTTTGGATAATCCTCTCTATAATGTGCACCACGACTTTCTGTCCTATCGAGTGCACCTTTTGCTATACAAAGGGCAAGTTTTAGGATTTTTGGTACGCGATAAGCTTCTTCTAGTTCTGGGTTACCAAATAAAGTTTTATTTGTAACTTTGACATCTAATGACTGTTTGTAAAGCTCTTCAAGTTCTGTAACTGCTTTTGCCAAACCCTCGCCGGTTCTAAATATCGCAACATTTTCCCACATAACTTCTTTCATTTTATTTTTGATCTCAAAGACATTGTTTTTACCTTCTTTATCAAGAAGCGATTGTATGTAGTCTTGTTGTTTTTTGACATATTTTTCGATATTTTCTGTTTTGATCTCGATATCGTGGCTAGCACAATATTGCGCAAAATAATCACCTATAATCATACCTGCAACAACAGTTTCAGAAACAGAGTTTCCGCCGAGTCGGTTAAAACCATGCATATCCCAGCATGCTGCTTCACCAGCCGCAAAAAGTCCAGATAAAGTTGGGCTTTCACCAGTTGGTTTAGTTTTTATACCGCCCATAGAATAGTGTTGCATCGGCAAAATCGGTGCCCAACCCTTGCCTATACCTTTTTCATCAACTTCGGTATCTGCTGGATCTATGCCGTTAAAAATTTGGCAAATTTCTTGGACATCACGCAAGTTTTTCTCGATATGCTCACGACCTAGTATAGAAATATCTAGCCAAACATGATAACCATATGGACTTGGTACGCCCTTACCAGAACGAATATGCTCCATGATACGACGACTAACAACGTCACGAGAAGCAAGTTCTTTTTTCTCTGGTTCATAATCTGGCATAAATCTGTATCCATCAACATCACGCAAAACGCCACCGTCACCACGGCAACCTTCTGTCAAAAGTATACCGCTTGGTACGATAGGTGTTGGGTGGAATTGAACCGCCTCCATATTTCCAAGTTGTGCTATACCAGTTTCTAACGCGATAGAAGCACCGCTACCCTCGCAAACAACGGCGTTTGTTGTATGTTTATAAACTCTACCATAACCACCAGTTGCTATAAGAGTGCCTTTTGCAACATAAGCGATAAGTTCACCATTAACAAGATCACGAACTATCGCTCCATAACAGCGATTATTTTCATGTATAAGTGCTATGGCTTCTTTTCTATCATGTATATCAACATTGCGTTTTAAAGCTTCGTTTGCAACAGCAAAAAGCATGGTGTGTCCAGTTGCGTCAGCCGTAAAGCAAGTTCTCCATTTCTTAGTACCACCAAAGTCACGAGAATGTATAAGTCCGTGAACTTCTTCTTTTTCAACTATCGTTGTTCTTTGGGCGTTGATAATAGCACTTCTTTCGCCCTTTGTGATTCTTGTCCAAGGCACGCCCCACGCCGCTAATTCACGAATAGCCTTTGGTGCAGTTTGGACAAACATCCTTGCAACTTGTTGATCGCAACCCCAGTCACTACCTTTAACCGTATCGGCAAAATGCACATCTTCATTATCCCCCTCACTCATTTTAGAGTTGCCAAGACTTGCTTGCATACCACCTTGTGCAGCTGCTGAGTGCGAACGTTTTACAGGGATAAGGCTTAAAACAACGGTATTTAATCCCATTTGTGCGGCAGCAACAGAGGCTCTAAGTCCAGCCAAACCGCCACCTATAACTAATGCATCATAATATCTTATCTTCATTTTTCAAGCTCCTATTTTAAACCGATCCATACAAAATCAGCAATCAAAGCTATCACCGCCAACACGCCATAAACGCCTAGCACAATGCTTCTAGCTCTGTTTCTTTTTTCTTGCATTTGCGCTTTATTGACGCCATCTATACTCATCCATTTTACATATAAGCGATACATGCCAATACTTGCATGAACTACCATAAATACAAGCAAAGCAAGATAGAAAATTTCTAATGTATGAAAACGTGCAGCAGAAGTTTCAGCGCTAATATGTCCGCCAAAAACAATGTCGACAAGGTGAGCACTACCAGCAAAAAACAAAGCAAAACCGGTCAAGAACTGCAACCACCAAAGCGTGGTGTCTAAGTGTTTAATGCGATTTTTATGGCCCTTAAACATTTTGTATTGTCTGTAATTTGCAGGGAATTTTCTCATCGCCAAAAATGCATGAGTAATAAAAACCACAAAAATTGCAGCGGCTACAAGATTTGTAATCCACCATGCACCATCGCCAAATAAGAACTTTGCCTCCGCAAAACCAACAATGGCATTAAAAGCATCTTTGCCAAGCAAAATGGTCGAGGTAAAAACCATATGGCATAAGATAAAACAGGCTAAAATTAGCCCAGTAAGACTTTGCAACTTATCCCAAAGTGCCGGCAGTCGGCTTTTTTTGGTGTCGGCTTGCTTACCTAAGTATCCCTCAATAAGTTCGCTCATGAGCATCTCCTTTTTTGGAATTTTGACAATATACCAATGTATATTTATCATTAAAGTGTAATTATAATACAAGATTACTTTATAATTTTTTAAATTTTTTCTTATAATTTTTATTTAGTATAAAAAACACGACTACGCCAAAAATAAACATCAAAAATGATAAAATTTGACCCATAGAAAATCCCATAAATACAAAACCTATGCCAACATCTGGCTCCCTGTAAAATTCACAGATAAACCTTGCTAACGTGTATAAAACACAATAAAGACAAATAAGCTCTCCATTAAATTTCTTAAATTTTCTATAAAAAAATAAAATAATAAATATAACTAAGCCTTCAAGCACGGCTTCATAAAGTTGTGACGGATGTCTCATGACACCAAGCACTTTTATCGCCCAAGGCACATCGGTAATTCGACCAAAAAGTTCTTGATTCAAAAAATTTCCTATCCGTCCGAAAAAATAACCAAAAGGTATGCTTATGGCACACAAATCCAAAAGCATCCACAAATTTTGTTTGTATTTTTTACAAAAAAGCAAGGTTGCTAGTAAAAATCCAAGCACAGCACCATGATAGCTCATGCCTCTAATGCCTACAAATTCGCCGTTATAAAAGGGGTTAAAGATTTGCCAAGGGTGTGTAAAATACCACAATGCCTCACCAGAATAAATCGCTATAAATCCAAGTCTAGCACCTAAAATTACGCCTATTTCAACCCAAAAAAAGTAATTATCCAACATAGAATCTGTAATAGGAATTTCATCTTTTTTAACGAAATATTTTGCTACCCAAAGTGCACTCAAAAGTGCAAGCACATACATTATGCCATACCAATGAACATTAAATCCAAAAAGAGTAAATGCCACAGGGTCAAAATGGTTGTAAATATCGTTCCAATCGCTCATTTTAAAATTTTATCCTTAAATTTTTTGCCCGATTTTACCAAAAGAGCTTAAAATTCTAGATAAAATTTCTAAACGTTATTTGATTTTATAAATATAAGCAAATTGCATTTATCCACAACAAGGCTAATTTTTAAATTTAAAAGCATTATATTTAATGAATTTTTCCTTACTTGCTTTAAATTTTTAACTTATTAAATTTGCTTTTTTAACATACTCTG
>JAILCJ010000144.1 GCA_024680445.1 Campylobacter sp. | reverse complement strand
GTATAAATCTTTTTGTTTATTTATATCAAAGTTAAAATTATACACAGCAATATTATGTTTTAAAACATTATAATTATAAAGGCTTAAAAATTTAAAAATATTTTTTGTATAATGTAGCTTTATTTTAAATTTTTTGGAGGTAAAAAATGACAAAAACGAAAGTTTTAGCCCTTGCTTTGGGCGTTGTTTTGCTAGGCGGTTGTGCAAAAGAAAGTTCACGCACTGTTGAGATAGCACAGGTAAAAAGTGCCGCTGTTGCATATAATGGCGTAAAAATGAGTGTTTCTGTTGGCAGATTCAATAACCAAAGTACTTTTGGCAATGGAATTTTTGCAAACGGCGAAGATAGACTTGGCTCACAAGCTCAAACGATTTTAGTATCTAGTTTGCAAGAATCAGGCAGATTTTCTGTACTTGATAGAACAAATATGAGTGCCTTAGCCCAAGAAAGCAAGCTTTCAAAAAGCACTTTAAATTTAAAAGGCGCAAAATACATAATCACAGGCGATGTTGTAGAATTTGGACGCAAAACCTCTGGCGATAAGCAACTTTTTGGCATTTTAGGACATGGCAAAACTCAAATCGCTCACTCAAAAGTTACTTTAAATTTGATAAAAGTAGCCACAGGCGAAGTCGTAACAAGTGCTAGCGGTGCTGGTGAGTACGCACTTAGCGAACGTGAAATTTTAGGCTTTGGTAGCAGTGCTGGATATGATAGTACCTTAAATGGTAAGGTTTTGTCGCTATCTATCAGAGAAGCGGTTGATAATCTCGTTATGAAAGTCGAAAACGGCGGACTTTTGAAATGAAATTTTATGCACTTTTGATAGTTGCTCTTTTGCTCGGCGGTTGCGGCAGTAAAAAAGTTGCTTTGCTTTATTGCCACGATAACAGTTTTGCCGAATCTGTCATGAATAGCATAAACGAAGAGGGCGATGACTTAGCTAGTGTCCAAAAAATGGAGACTGCACTTAATGATATGCAAAGTAAAAATTGCATGCCTAGCCCGGGTTTTTACGCACATTTAGGTTATTTATACGCAAAAATGGGTGATAAAACTAAGGCAAATGCGTATTTTGACAAAGAAGCGGAACTTTTTCCAGAAAGCAAGCAGTTTGCACATTTTGCCAAGAGCGATTATAAAACACAAATGGCGATTACTAATGGCAAATTTGATACAAATGCCACAAAAGCTGTAAAAAAATTTGACACAAACGCCACTTTGCAAAAAATCAACAAAAATCTTAAAAATCCAGTCAAAAAATTAGCCAAAACCAAGGCTAAAAACCCTAGTAAAAAAGTCAAAAAGGTGACAAAATGAGAAATTTTGCGATTTTTATAGCTTGTTTATTTTTGTTTAGTGGTTGTGTAAAACAGCCAACTTATGATTATACCGCTCATTTAAGCGAAAATCCTCGCTCGATTTTGCTACTTTTGCCACAAAACGATAGCCCCGAAGTAAAAGGTGCGGCGGCGGTTTTGGCTCATAGTGTAGCACCGCTTAGCGAGGCTGGATACTATATCTTTTCGCCGGCACTTTCTTATGAAGTTTTTAGGCAAAATGGCGTAGCCGAAGCACATGATATACATCAATTGCCGATAAATAAACTAAAAAATATTTTTGGTTGTGACGCAGTTTTATACATAAATATCAGCAAATTTGGTTCAAATTATCAACTTGTAAATAGCCAAACCGCAGTTATTTTTGACGCCAAACTTGTCAGTGCAAATACCGGCAATACACTTTGGGAGCAAAATGGCAGTGGCTATGTCGAAAACTCAAATAACAATGGCGGCGGCGGCGGACTTATGGGCTTGTTAGTCAATATCGTAAGTGCAGCAGTTTCACAAGTCGCAAACGATGTTGGAGAAAGGGCTTTTGATATTACGCCTTATGCAACGGCAAATGCTTTTAGACAAGATTGTTCAACTTGTTTACTAAGAGGACAAAGATCTCCGAAATTTAGACAAGATTTGCAATTGCAAAAATAAATTTTCAATTTGTGTCGGGTTTAATCAACCCGACATTTATTATTTCGCACCTTATACGCAAATAAAATACATTAAAATCAAAAGCATATTTAAGATAAACAATGCAGATGATTTATATTTAGGACAAAATAATGAAAAAATTTAAAATCTTTTTACTTTGTTTTATGTTTTCTTTTGCTTCTTGTCAAAAAAATTTAGACGATAAAGATACCTACACTGTAATAGCACCAAATGGCATGGAAGTTAAATTTGATAAAAATAGCAATCAAATTGTTTCAGAAAATGAAATTCCAGGACAAGTTAAAAATGATTTATTATCTAAATTAGTTTTAGACTCTCGTAAAATCCTAGACTCCTCTCCATACAAAGACTATAAACCCATATACTTTGATCCTAAGTCAGAAGGAGACTATCTACTCTTTGATAAATGGTTACAACTAAGCTACAAAGCTCCTAAAAAAGGCTCCATAGCTCCTTGGACAAATTCAGAAAAGGCTTACTATGAAAGCCTAAAAACTAAAAGAGAAAGATATATCTATCTAGTAATAAGAAGTGGATTAAAAAGTGCAGTCA
>JAILCJ010000043.1 GCA_024680445.1 Campylobacter sp. | reverse complement strand
CCATTGTTTGTGTTGATTAGTTTCATGCAAGGAACATCAGTGTCGCTATCTCCTATATATATCATATTTCTAAAAGGCACACGAATTTCATTTGGCTCAAAAAAATCATTAACGGCTGGATCATTGACATCCAATGTGCCTTTTTCTATTCTAAATAAAAATTGTGTTTTATTGGTATAGTTTACTACTTGTGCTGGCCATACCGCTATTCCTTTTTCATCATAATAGAATGAGCACGCATATATTTTTTCAAATTTTTTGGCGATACAAGTCCCTTCTATCATTTCTTTTAAACCCGATGAAATAATATAATGCTCAACAATCACGCCTTTTGTTTTACCATATTCATTAACTCTGTCAAACCAGCTTTCAACACCCGGAAATAGTTGAACTTTTTTACCATATTCTTTAAATTTTTCTTTAGTGAAATGTTCTTTCCCGCGAGATTCTTCTTTCATCGTATACATATATGAAAGATTTTGATCCATCTCATTATTTTCTGCCATTGAGTTTGATTTTGTCCAAAAGTCTTTAATATCATACCCCAAAGTCTGAATATATCCTTGAGATTGCATATCATCTGGAGAAAGTGTTTTGTCAAAATCATAACAAATAGCCACAACTGGTTTGTCCTCTTTTTGTTTGCGTTTATATTCTTTACTAGGCATAAAATTATCCTTATATTAAAGCATGTTTGAGACAAATAATTCTATAATGACTATAAAATTTTCTTTGCGTTTTATTATTTTACTTATTTTTTCTTAACTATTGCAATAAAATAAAAAAATTGCAAATATATCAAAAGTAATTTTTAAAATTATAGTGCTTGGCAAAAAAGGGCAATGAGTTTAAATTCACAAATTGCCCAATATTTGCGACTTTTTATTTAACAACTTTTCCTAATACTCCAAAAAATTTAAATATACCACTACAACCCCAGTAAATAGTATTGTAAACACTTCTAAAAAATCCAAGTTTTAAATAGTGGCGATAAAAATTATATTGAGCTTTGATAAGTTTTGCTTTTTTGCCAGTGGTAGAATTGACCAAAACTCTGTAACTTGCTAAAACTTTTGGGTTTCCATACGCAACGCCTTCAAATTTCATGATATCCATCCAATACGCATAATCATCTCTTATGCTTTTTAATTCTTCTCTTAGATACACTTTGCCATATTTTTTACTATCATAAAATCCCGTCAAACATCCTATATAGCACATTCTTTGCATATCTTTATAAGTAGCTTTTTCTCTTGCTATTATAGGTCTTAAAATTTCTGTTGAGTTTTCATCTATTCGCCTATACGAGCCATAAACCAAAACCACATCTTTTTCTTTCATAAATTTAAGCTGTTCTTCTAAAAAATTATTATCCCATAAATCATCGGCATCTAAAAGTGCTATATATCTTCCTTTTGCGTTTCTTATGCCATTGTTTCTAGCATTTGCCGAACCACCATTTGGTTGTTTGATGAGTTTTATACGCTCATCTTTTTTAGCAAATTCTTCAATAACTTCAACCGAATTATCCTTTGAGCCATCATCGACTATTATCATTTCCCAGTCTTGATAAGTTTGAGCCAAAACGGAATTTATCGTTTCACCTATATATTTACTACCGTTATAACATGGAGTAATTATAGAAACCAAATTTTCTTCCATAATTTTATCCTTTTATAAAATTTCATTTGCTACTTTTAACGCAGCCATAATAGTATCATCCATATCAAAGTATTTATACATACCAAGCCTACCGCCAAAAATAACCTTATTTTGGCTATCTGCCAACTCTTTATATTTTTTATACAAATTAGTATTTTTTTCATTATTTATAGCGTAATATGGCTCATCACCTTTTTGCCAAGTTTTTGGATATTCTTTTGTGATTATAGTCGTTGGTTGTTTGCCAAATTCAAAATGCTTATGCTCGATAATTCTGGTAAATGGCGTCTTGTCATCAGTATAATTTACCACAGCGTTGCCTTGATAGTTTTCTGTGTCTAAGGCTTGTGTTTCAAATTTGAGACTGCGATATTCTAATTCGCCAAATTTATAATCAAAAAATTCATCAATCATACCGGTAAAAATAATCTTATCGGCAATATCCAAAAACTTTTCTTTATTTGCAAAAAAATCAGTGTTTAGTCTAACTTCCGCACCTTTTAACATTTTTTCTATCATTTTGGTATATCCGCCCATAGGGATGCCTTGGTAGCGATCGTTAAAATAGTTGTTATCAAAGATAAAACGCACTGGAAGTCGTTTGATGATAGAAGCAGGTAATTCTGTGCATTTTCGTCCCCATTGTTTTTGAGTATAGCCTTTGATTAAAATTTCATAAATATCCTTGCCTATAAGCGAAATAGCTTGTTCTTCAAGATTTTGCGGTTCTTTATCGCCAAGACTTTCTTTCATAGCTTTTGCTTGGCTTTCTATGCGATTTTTGGCATCATTTGGCGTAATAACATCACTCCAAATTTGATGAAAAGTATTCATATTAAAAGGTAAATTATAAAGTTTGCCATTAAAATTTGCAAC
>JAILCJ010000115.1 GCA_024680445.1 Campylobacter sp. | reverse complement strand
ATAAATCAAATGCCCATCCGCATAAACAAGCAATTCGCGATTAACAGCCACATTTGCTTGTGCGGTTTGATACATTAAATTTAACAAAAACGATGATATCGGAGCATTTTTATCAAGTTTAATGTATCAAACCGCACAAGCAAATGTGGCTGTTAATCGCGAATTGCTTGTTTATGCGGATGGGCATTTGATTTATGATGAAAAAATAAATCTACAAAATGGAGGGTGTGATGAAGATAGTTTTGTTTACTAGAAATATTTCTTTAAAAACATTATGGGGAAATTATAATCTAGATTCAAAAGTAGTTATTGTTGATAATGAAGATAAACTTTTTGATACACTAAATAAAGAAAAAATCAACAAAGTCATACTCGGCGTAGATGTCGATGCACCAGACGCTGGGATTATAAATTTTATTGATGAAATTACTGCTGAATTTAGTGGTATAAAAATTTTAGCCTTGGCAAATGAACCAAAATTTACACAGGGTCGTGCTTTGTTATCGCACGGCATTAGAGGTTATGCTAACTCTCACGAACAAGAAGTGCATTTAAAAGATGCTGTAAAGACAATAGATAAAGGCAATGTTTGGTTATATCCAGATTTTATACAAGTTATGATAGGTGAGTTATCGGCTGGTGTAGTCGTTGATACTGCTTCAAAAGAGGCTTTCGAACATCTTAGCACTCGTGAAAAAGAGGTTGCAAATTTTATAGCCAAAGGTATGAGTAATAAACAAATTTCAGAACTTTCTGGTATAACAGTACGAACCGTCAAAGCTCATACGGCTTCAATTTATGAAAAAATGGGCGTTAAAGATCGCTTGGGTCTTGTTCTTGCTATGAAAAATGCCTAAAATTTTACTTTGTTTTTTTATTTTTTGCGTGTCTGCTTGGGCACGCAATTTTGTTATTGCTGACGAAAATTTAAAACTTTGCAAAAGCGATGAGCGTTGCAAAAATATCTTATTGCATTATGCAAATTTTATGAACCAAATTCAAGAAAAAGATTTTATGTTAAAACTAGAACTTATAAATGATTATATAAATTCTATTTTGCCTCGCTATGATAATTTTTATAAGCCAAATGTTGATATTTGGAGTACTCGTGGAGAATTTTTACGAAGTGCTGGTGGGGATTGTGAAGAATATGCTATAACAAAAAAAGAAAGCATAAAGGATTTGGGTTTAAAAAATAGACAATGTCTTTTGATAGTTAAAGAGAAAAAAACTAGTAGGTATCATATGGTGCTAGCGGTTTGGAAAAATTTAAAAAGTGAGCCTTTGATTCTTGATAATCTTAGCTTTAGAGTTTTACCCTTATCAGCACGATACGATCTAGAACCTAGTTATTGTCTAACGAGTGGCAAATATTATAAAATAGCAAAAGATGGCATAAATCTTAAAGAGCTTAACATAAGAATGACTTCATATGAAGCTTTGTTAAAAAAAGAGAAAAAAGAAAAATTTTGGAAAAATTAATCTTCTAAATTTGTTTCTATTTTTTCTAAATTTGTAGAAATCTCTTGTGAATTTTTTTGTATATTATTTTTATTTCGTTCGATTAGCGAGCGATTTTTTTCTATCATTTCTTTGTTTTGCAAGATAGCTTCTGTGTTTTGTTCTATCATTTTTGTGATGACATTTATTCGTTTTTCGTATCTGGTGATAAGAAAGTAAATAGCATAAATGAGAAGTAAAATAATAACCCAAGGTAGGTATTGCATATTAAATCCTTTAAAATTTTTGTCTTATTATATACTTAAATTTTTAAAAAATATTAAATTTTCATTTTTTATATTTTTTTTATTAAAAAGCTTGACTTTTAAATTTATTTGAGATATAATTGCCACTTCACTAAAAACAAAGGGTGCTGGTGTAGCTCAGTTGGTAGAGCTACTGCCTTGTAAGCAGTGGGTCGGCGGTTCAAGTCCGTTCACCAGCTCCATTTTTTTAAACAGTGTTTGACCAGAAATACCGAAAAAAGCATATATTTAACAGGGTGAGATACTCAAGCGGCCAACGAGGGCAGACTGTAAATCTGCTGACTATGTCTTCCGTGGTTCGAATCCACGTCTCACCACCATGTGCTATTTGCGGGAGTAGCTCAGTTGGCTAGAGCATCAGCCTTCCAAGCTGAGGGTCGCGGGTTCGAGTCCCGTTTCCCGCTCCAAACAAAGAAATGGATATTTTAACTGGGAGCTGTAAGATTCGCTTATTTTTGCTTCAAGTTTATATTATCCAAAAAGTTGATTTGTATTGTATCTTATGTCTAAGCCAAGCGTTATATACGCTCATATGGCTCAGAGGTAGAGCACTTCCTTGGTAAGGAAGAGGTCGCGGGTTCAAGTCCCGCTATGAGCTCCAGTTTAACATAACATTACAATACAAATTTGTTCAGAATTCATATCATCAATGGAGGAAAATGATGGCTAAAGAAAAATATAACAGAAGTAAGCCACACGTAAATATTGGTACTATCGGTCACGTTGACCATGGTAAAACTACCCTAACAGCTGCTATCTCTGCTGTTCTTTCACGCAAAGGTCTTGCTGAGCTTAAAGATTATGATAATATCGATAATGCTCCAGAAGAAAAAGAACGTGGTATCACAATTGCAACATCACACATAGAGTATGAAACAGATACTCGCCACTATGCACACGTTGACTGCCCAGGCCACGCCGACTATGTTAAAAACATGATTACTGGTGCTGCACAAATGGACGGTGCTATACTTGTTGTTAGCGCAGCTGATGGCCCTATGCCACAAACTAGAGAGCACATTTTGCTATCTCGCCAAGTTGGTGTTCCATATATAGTTGTATTTATGAATAAAGCTGATATGGTTGATGACGCAGAACTTCTTGAACTTGTTGAAATGGAAATTCGCGAATTGCTTAGTGCTTATGATTTCCCGGGAGACGATACACCTATTATCGCTGGTTCAGCACTTCAAGCTCTTGAAGAAGCAAAAGCTGGTAAAGAAGGCGAATGGTCAGCTAAAATCATGGAACTTATGGCTGCTGTTGATAGCTATATCCCAACTCCAACTCGTGATACAGATAAAGATCTTCTTATGCCTATCGAAGATGTTTTCTCTATCTCAGGTCGTGGTACTGTTGTTACAGGTAGAATCGAAAAAGGTGTCGTAAAAGTAGGCGATACTATCGAAATCGTAGGTATTAAACCAACTCAAACTACAACAGTAACTGGCGTTGAAATGTTTAGAAAAGAAATGGAGCAAGGTGAAGCTGGCGATAACGTTGGTATATTGCTTCGTGGTACTAAAAAAGAAGAAGTTGAACGTGGTATGGTTATAGCTAAACCTAAATCAATCACTCCACACACCAAATTTGAAGGTGAAGTTTATATCTTGACAAAAGACGAAGGTGGTCGCCACACTCCTTTCTTTAACAATTATAGACCACAATTCTATGTAAGAACAACTGACGTTACAGGTTCTATCGCTTTGCCAGAAGGTACAGAGATGGTTATGCCTGGTGATAATGTTAAAATTTCAGTTGAGCTTATAGCACCAGTTGCTCTTGAAGAAGGTACACGCTTCGCTATTCGTGAAGGCGGTAGAACAGTCGGTTCTGGCGTTGTATCTAAAATTTTAGCTTAATTAGCATTTGAAATTTGATGGGGTTTATCCCCATCTTTAAAAGGGAAATTTATGGCAAAAAATAATAGTAGAGTAAAAATAGGTCTTAAGTGTTCAGAGTCTGGTGATATCAACTACACCACTACAAAAAACGCTAAAACAACAACTGAAAAGTTAGAGCTTAAGAAATATTGCCCTAGACTAAAAAAACATACAGTTCATAAAGAAGTCAAATTAAAAAGCTAAGTTAGGTCATTAGCATTAGGGCAATAGCTCCAACGGTAGAGCGCCGGATTCCAAATCCGATGGTTGGGGGTTCGAATCCCTCTTGCCCTGCCACTACAAGGTAAAAAAATGGAAAAAATAATTAGTTATTTAAAGCTATCAAAACTTGAAATTTTAAAGGTAATATTCCCGACAAAAGAGCAAGTCAGAAATGCTTATATTACCGTTTTTATTGTTGTTGCTGTTATATCACTATTTTTAGCTTTAGTTGATGCAATTATGTCATTTTCACTTTCTAAGTTGATATAGGGACGAGATATGGCACATAAATGGTATGCTATACAGACTTATGCTGGAAGTGAGATGGCTGTTAAAAAAGCGATAGAAAACATCGCTAAAGATAATGATATGGGATCACGAGTTCTTGAAGTTGTTGTTCCTACAGAAGATGTTATCGAGATTAAAAATGGAAAGCAAAAGATAAACGAGAGGACGCTTTATCCGGGTTATGCCTTTGCAAATTTGGATTTAGATACTGCACTTTGGCACAAAATTCAGTCTTTGCCAAAAGTAGGTAGATTCATCGGCGAATCAAAAAAACCTTCGCCACTTAGCGATAAAGACATAAATACTATTTTGGAGAAAGTTGAAAAACGTGCAGCACCTAAGCCAAAAATCTTTTTTGAAGATGGCGAAAGTGTTCGAATTACCGAAGGTCCTTTTGCAAACTTTACAGGTATCGTTGAAGAGTATGATATGGTTCATGGCAAACTTCGTCTAAATGTTTCGATATTTGGTAGAAGCACACCAGTTGAAATTTTATATTCACAAGTTGAGAAGATTATTTAAGGAGTAAGTTTATGGCTAAAAAAGTTGTAGGCGAGATTAAATTGCACATAGCAGCTGCTAAGGCAAATCCAAGTCCACCAGTTGGTCCAGCACTTGGTCAACGTGGCGTTAATATTATGGAGTTTTGTAAAGCTTTTAACGAAAAAACAAAAGATATGGCAGGTTTTAATATCCCAGTCGTTATTACAGTTTATGCAGATAAAAGTTTTACATTTATCACTAAACAACCACCAGCAACCGACCTTATCAAAAAGGCAGCTGGTATAACAAAAGGTGCTGACAATCCTTTGAAAAATAAGGTTGGTAAATTAACAAAAGCTCAAGTTCTTGAGATAGTCGATAAAAAAATAGCTGATCTTAACACAAAAGATAAAGAACAAGCTGCTAAGATCATCGCTGGTTCAGCACGAGCAATGGGTGTCGAAATAGTAGACTAAAAACCTTAACCGCCAGGTTGATATACAAAAGGCGGAAGCACTTTAAAATGCGGAGAGATTAATGTCAAAAACTACAAAAAGATTTCAAGAATTACTTAAAAAAGTAGATGAAAAGAAAAATTATAGTCTAGCAGAGGCGATAGATACTATCAAAACTTTAGCTTCTGCGAAATTTGATGAAACGGTAGAAATCGCACTTAAATTAAATGTTGATCCTCGCCATGCTGATCAAATGGTTCGTGGCTCTATCGTTTTACCAGCAGGTACAGGTAAAACTGTTCGTGTTGCTGTTATAGCAAAAGATGCAAAAGCTGACGAAGCAAAAGCCGCTGGCGCTGATATAGTTGGTGCTGAAGATTTGGTTGATGAAATTTCAAAAGGCGTTATGAATTTTGATGTTTTAATAGCTACTCCAAATTTGATGGGTCTTGTTGGTAAAGTTGGTCGTTTACTTGGACCAAAAGGTCTTATGCCAAACCCTAAAACTGGTACAGTAACTATGGATGTTGCACAAGCTATCAATAATGCAAAAAGCGGTCAAGTAAATTTCCGTGTTGATAAACAAGGAAATATCCACGCTGGTCTTGGAAAAGTTAGCTTTACAAAAGAGCAATTAAACGAAAATATTTCAGCCTTTATCAAAGCTATAAATAAACATAAACCTGCTACTGCAAAAGGTAGATATGTAAAAAGTGCTTCATTAGCGCTTACTATGAGTCCGTCTGTAACTCTTGATGCACAAGAAGTTATGGATCTAAAATAAAATTTGAAAAATAAAATTTAATCTTAGATTTGTGATAGCCGAGGCCATTGGGCTTAATCGTTCGACCCGCTCTGCTTGAAATCACTGGTCGGAAAGGAGAAAATGTGACACGTAACGAGAAATCTGAAATCATAGCTAACTTGCAAGATGAATTTAAAAAATCAGAAGCAATTATAGTTTGTGATTATCGTGGTCTAAGCGTTAAAAAACTCGAAAATTTGAGAAACGCTGCTCGTGAGCAAAATGTTAAAGTTCAAGTTGTTAAAAATACACTTGCAAATATAGCCTTAAACAATGCCGAAAAAACTGGCATGGAGCTTAAAGACACTAACATTTATGTTTGGGGCGAAGACCAGTTAGCTGTAACAAAAGTTGTTGCTAAATTTGATGAAGCAAACGATTTGTTTAAAATAAAAACAGCATTTATCGAAGGTGAAGTTGCAAATGTTGATAAAGTCTTGGCACTATCTAAAATGCCAAGTCGTGATGAACTTATCGCTATGCTTTTGCAAGTTTGGAATGCGCCTATCCAAAATTTCACAATTGGACTAAACGCGCTTAAAGAAAAAAAAGAACAATTAGCTTAAAAATTTAAAAAAAGGAAAATAAAATGGCAATCTCAAAAGAAGATGTTTTAGAATATATCTCAAATCTTTCAGTTTTAGAACTTTCTGAACTTGTAAAAGAATTTGAAGAAAAATTTGGTGTTAGTGCTGCTCCTGTAATGGTAGCTGGCGGTGCTGGTGCTGCTGGCGGTGCTGCTGCAGCTGAAGAAAAAACAGAATTTAATGTCGTTTTGGTTGATGCAGGCGATAAGAAAATCAATGTTATTAAAGTTGTTAGAGCTCTAACTGGTCTTGGTCTTAAAGAGGCAAAAGACGCTGTTGAGCAAACTCCATCAGTGCTTAAAGAAGGTCTTAGCAAAGACGAAGCTGAAGCTGCTAAAAAAGATCTTGAAGAAGCTGGTGCAAAAGTCGAACTTAAATAATTTCATTTTAGAAATTACATTTTTTCACGAGAGGGTTTATACCCTCTCTTTTTTAAATTTTAGATGGTTAAAAAATTTAACCTAAACTTTTCTTTCAAAATCACCAACGAGGTAGATGCATGTTAAATAGCTTATACTCAGGAAATCGTCTTAGAGTCGACTTTTCAAATGTCGTCAAAGAGATAGAAATTCCAAATCTTTTACAATTACAAAAAAAGAGCTTTGATCAGTTTTTAAACCTTGACACTTTATCGAGCGAAAGCGGAATCGAAAAAGTTTTTAAATCCATATTTCCTATTCATGATGTTCAAAATCGCTTAAGTCTTGAATATGTCGGTTCTGAGATTGGCAAACCAAAATACACAGTCAGAGAGTGCATCGAGCGTGGACTTACTTACTCTGTGAATCTTAAAATGAAAGTAAGGCTTATAGTTCATGAAAAAGATGAAAAAACTGGCGAAAAAATCGGCGTTAAAGACATAAAAGAACAAGAAATTTTTATCCGTGAAATTCCTTTGATGACCGATAGAATTTCATTTATTATCAACGGCGTTGAACGTGTCGTTGTTAATCAACTCCATAGAAGCCCGGGCGTTATATTTAAACAAGAAGAAAGCACAACCGTTGTAAATAAACTTATTTACACCGCTCAAATTATCCCAGATCGTGGCTCGTGGTTATATTTTGAATACGATACAAAAGACGTACTTTATGTGCGTATAAATAAACGTAGAAAAGTGCCTGTAACTATACTATTTAGAGCACTTGGATACAAAAAACAAGACATCATAAAACTCTTTTATCCTATTCAAACTCTAGACATTAAAAATGGCAAATTCTTAACTGAATTTAATCCAGATGATTATTTAGGCAGAGTTGAATTTGATATCAAAGACGAAAACGGCAATGTCTTACATGAAGCCGGCAAAAGACTTACAAAGAAAAAAGCAGATAAAATCATAGAAGATGGTATCAAATTTGTTGAATATCCAAGTGAATCACTTCTTGGTCGCTATCTTGCAAATCCAGTTATAGATAAAGAAAGTGGCGAGGTCGTTTATGATACTCTAACTCAGCTTGATGAAAATAAATTGGTTAAAATTTTAAGCGAGCATGAAAGTATAGAAATCATTAATAACTCAGCTTCTGGCGTAGATGACGCTATAATAAATTCATTTTTACAAGATGCAGAGCCTTTAAAAACACTAAAACAGCTTGAAGGCATAGACGATGAAAATGATCTTTCGGCTATTAGAATTTATAAGGTTATGAGACCGGGCGAACCAGTGGTAAAAGATGCTGCAAAAGCCTTTGTAAATGATATTTTCTTTAATCCAGAACGTTATGATTTAACAAAAGTTGGTCGTATGAAAATGAACCATAAACTAGGCATAGATGTGCCAGAATATGTAACGGTCCTAACAAATGAAGACATCATAAAAACTGCAAAATACCTTATAAAAGTTAAAAACGGACAAGGTATCATAGACGATAGAGATCATCTTGGCAATCGTCGCATCCGCTCTATAGGCGAACTTTTGGCTAGTGAACTTCATCTTGGTTTTGCAAAAATGCAAAAAACAATTCGTGATAAATTTACAAGTTTAAGTAGTAATATCGACGAAGTTATGCCTTATGATTTGATAAATCCAAAAATGATAACTGCTACTATAATGGAATTTTTCACAGGCGGTCAACTTAGCCAGTTTATGGATCAAACAAATCCACTAAGCGAAGTTACTCACAAAAGACGTTTATCAGCTCTTGGTGCCGGCGGTTTGGTTAAAGAACGTGCAGGTTTTGAGGTTCGTGACGTTCACCCAACTCATTATGGTCGTATTTGCCCGGTTGAAACCCCAGAAGGTCAAAATATCGGTCTTATCAATACCCTTTCGACTTATGCAAAGGTAAATGAACTTGGTTTTGTTGAAGCACCATATAAAAAAGTTGTTGATGGTAAAGTAACTGACGAGATCGTTTATATCACCGCAACTCAAGAAGAGGGTAATGTTATCGCTCCGGCTTCTACATTAGTAGATGAAAACGGCATGATAGTCGAAGATTTGCTTGAAGTTAGGCGAGAGGGCGAGATGATGCTTGCTCGTAGAGAAGAGGTTACTCTTATAGACCTTTGCTCTGGTATGATAGCCGGTGTTGCAGCTTCGCTTATACCATTTCTTGAACACGACGACGCAAACCGTGCACTTATGGGTTCAAACATGCAACGTCAAGCCGTGCCACTTTTACAATCTACAGCCCCTATCGTTGGTACCGGTATGGAAGCAACCATTGCTCGTGATGCTTGGGAGAGCGTTAAGGCAAAACGTGGTGGCGTGATAGAAAAAGTTGATAACAAAAATATCTTTATCCTTGGCGAAGATGACGCTGGTCCATATATAGATCATTATTCGCTTGAAAAGAATTTACGAACTAACCAAAATACAACCTTCTCTCAACATCCTATCGTTAAAAAAGGTGATAAGATAAAAGCTGGACAAATCATAGCCGACGGCCCTTCTATGGAAAAAGGCGAATTAGCCATAGGTAAAAATGCCCTTATCGCATTTATGCCTTGGAACGGTTATAACTACGAAGATGCTATCGTTATAAATGAGCGTATGATTCGTGAAGATGCCTTTACTAGCGTTCATATTTATGAAAAAGAAATTGAAGCTAGAGAGTTAAAAGACGGCGTTGAAGAAATCACAAAAGATATTCCAAATGTTAAAGAAGAAGAGCTATCTCATCTTGATGATAGCGGTATCGTAAAAATAGGTACTCATGTAAAACCGGGTATGATTTTGGTAGGTAAAGTTTCTCCAAAAGGCGAGGTTAAACCAACTCCAGAAGAGAGACTTTTGCGTGCTATTTTTGGCGAAAAAGCCGGCCATGTTGTAAATAAATCCCTTTATGCAACTGCTTCAATGGAAGGCGTTGTTATAGATGTGAAAATTTTCACTAAAAAAGGCTATGAAAAAGATAACAGAGCAAACCGCACTTACGAAGAAGAAAAAATGTCTCTTGAAAAAGAGCATCATGACAGACTTTTGATGCTTGATCGCGAAGAAATGTTAAAAGTAAGCTCACTTTTGACTAAAAACAAATTAGCTTCTGCTATCGAGATCAATAAAAAAAGCTATAAAAAAGGTTCTAAGATAGATCCTGCCGACCTTGAAAGCGTTAATCGTTTTGCCATAACCAATGTTGTAAAAGCCTTTTCAAAAGATATTCAAAAACAATACGAGGATTTGAAAAATTACTTCCAAAATGAAAAGAAAAAGTTAAAAGAAGAACACGACGCTAAGATAGAAATTTTAGGCAAAGACGATATTTTATCAAGTGGTGTTGTAAAACTTGTTAAGGTTTATATAGCAACAAAACGCAAATTAAAAGTCGGTGATAAAATGGCTGGTCGCCACGGCAACAAAGGTATAGTTTCAAATATAGTTCCAGAAGTAGATATGCCATATTTGCCAAGCGGTCAGATAGTAGATATCGTCCTAAATCCTTTGGGCGTTCCAAGCCGTATGAATATAGGTCAAATTTTAGAAAGTCACCTTGGTTTAGTTGGCTATCGTTTGGGCGAACAAATAGCTGAAATTTTTGAAAATAAAAAAGGCGAGTGGATAAAACAACTTCGTGATAAAATGATTCAAATCGCCAGCGTTTCAAAACTTATGGACGCTAAAAACGCTCTTGGCAAAATGAGCGACGAACAACTTTTAGAGTACGCTAAGGATTGGAGTAAAGGCGTGAGATTTGCTACACCGATTTTTGAAGGTGTTAAAGCAGAAGAATTCGCAAAACTTTTTGAATTAGCCAAGATAGACGCAGACGGCAAAACCGAGCTTTACGACGGCAGAACAGGTTCAAAGATAAGAGAACGTGTTAATGTCGGTTGTATGTATATGCTTAAACTTCACCACCTTGTTGACGAAAAAGTTCATGCTAGAAGTACTGGTCCATACAGCCTTGTTACTCAACAACCAGTTGGTGGTAAGGCATTATTTGGCGGTCAAAGATTCGGAGAAATGGAGGTTTGGGCGTTAGAAGCTTATGGTGCAGCTCATACACTTCGTGAAATGCTAACTGTAAAATCTGACGATGTCGAGGGTAGACTTTTGGCTTACAAGGCATTAACTCGTGGCGAAAATGTCCCAGAAACTGGCATACCTGAAACTTTCTTTGTTTTGACAAACGAGCTAAAATCCCTAGCTTTAGATGTTGAAGTATATAATGAGGATGAATCAAATGAAATTGAGTAATTTAAAACCTGTTGAGATAAAAGAAGAACACAGACCACGCGATTTTGAAGCATTTCAACTTCGTTTGGCTAGTCCAGAAAAGATCAAATCTTGGAGCTATGGCGAGGTTAAAAAGCCAGAAACTATTAACTATCGTACTTTAAAACCAGAAAGAGACGGTTTGTTTTGTGCAAAAATTTTCGGACCTATTAGGGATTACGAATGTCTTTGCGGCAAATACAAAAAAATGCGTTACAAAGGCATAAAATGCGAAAAATGTGGCGTTGAAGTAACTAGCTCAAAAGTTCGCCGTTCTCGTATGGGACATATAGAGCTTGTAACCCCAGTGGCTCATATATGGTATGTAAATTCTTTGCCAAGTCGTATCGGTACCTTGCTTGGTATAAAGATGAAAGATTTGGAGCGTGTGCTTTATTACGAGGCTTATATAGTAGAACAAGCCGGCGATGCGTATTATGACAATGAAAATTCTAAAAAAGTTGAAAAATACGATGTGCTTAATGAAGAACAATACCAACAATTAAACAGCAGATATGAAGAAAGCGGTTTTGCGGCTAGAATGGGCGGTCAAGTTATACATGATATGCTTGCAGAGCTTGATTTGTTTGAAATTCTAACTCAACTAAAAAGCGAAATAGCTTCAACAAATTCAGATGCTAAGAAAAAAACCATAGTAAAAAGATTAAAAGTAGTAGAGAGCTTTTTAAATTCTGGCAATAGACCAGAGTGGATGATGATAACAAATTTGCCGGTTTTACCGCCGGATTTGCGTCCATTGGTTAGCCTTGATGGTGGTAAATTTGCCGTTTCTGATGTAAATGATCTTTATCGCCGTGTTATAAATAGAAATAGTCGTTTAAAAAGACTTATGGAGCTTGACGCACCTGAGATCATTATAAGAAACGAAATGCGTATGCTACAAGAAGCGGTTGACGCTTTATTTGATAATGGCCGCCGTGCTAATGCCGTAAAAGGCGCAAACAAACGTCCACTAAAATCGCTAAGCGAAATCATCAAAGGTAAGCAAGGTCGTTTCCGCCAAAACTTGCTTGGTAAACGTGTGGATTTCTCTGGTCGTTCTGTTATCGTTGTTGGTCCAAAACTAAAAATGGATCAATGCGGTCTTCCAAAGCGTATGGCACTTGAACTATTTAAACCACATCTTTTAGCAAGACTAGAAGAAAAAGGCTATGCAACCACTGTTAAACAAGCCAAAAAAATGATAGATGATAAAACAAATGAAGTTTGGGAGTGCCTTGAAGAAGTCGTTAAAGATCACCCAGTTATGCTTAACCGTGCTCCAACGCTTCACAAACTTTCTATCCAAGCCTTTCACCCAGTTTTGGTTGAAGGTAAGGCGATCCAACTTCACCCATTAGTTTGTGCAGCGTTTAATGCCGACTTTGACGGCGACCAAATGGCTGTGCATGTCCCACTTTCTCAAGAAGCTATCGCAGAGTGCAAAATTTTGATGCTTAGCTCTATGAATATCTTATTACCAGCTAGTGGTAAGGCTATAACCGTCCCAAGTCAAGATATGGTTTTGGGAATTTATTATCTAAGTCTTGAAAAAGCCGAAGCTAAGGGTGCAAATAAAATTTTTGCTAGCGTTGATGAAGTTATGATAGCCGAAGAGGCCCACTCTCTTGAACTTCATGCTAAGATAAAAACCATGTCAGACGGCAGAGCCTTGGTAACAACTGCTGGTCGTTTGATCTTAAAAGCCATACTTCCAGACTTTGTTCCAGAAAATTTATGGAACAAGGTAATGAAGAAAAAAGATATAGCAAATTTGGTTGATTATGTATATAAAAACGGCGGTCTTGAAGTTACAGCGGACTTTTTGGATAAACTTAAAAACTTAGGTTTCCGCTATGCTACAAAGGCTGGAATTTCGATTTCTATTGCCGATATTATCGTGCCAAAAACCAAAGGCAAACATATAGACGAGGCTAAAAAACGCGTTCGTGAAATTCAAAGACAATACGGCGCTGGTCTTTTAACCGATTCAGAAAGATATAACAAAATCGTTGATATTTGGACAGATACAAACAATAGCGTTGCAAGCGAGATGATGAAGCTTATCCAAAATGATAAGGGCGGATTTAACTCTATTTATATGATGGCAGACTCTGGTGCTCGTGGTTCTGCTGCACAAATTCGTCAATTAGCCGGTATGCGTGGTCTTATGGCAAAACCAGACGGCTCTATCATCGAAACACCTATTACTTCAAATTTCCGTGAAGGTCTAAATATAATGGAGTATTTTATCTCTACTCACGGTGCAAGAAAGGGTCTAGCCGATACCGCTTTGAAAACGGCAAATGCTGGTTACCTTACTCGTAAGCTAATAGATGTCGCTCAAAATGTTAAAGTTAGCATGGCTGATTGTGGTACTCACGAAGGTATTGAAATCACCGAAATAACAGAAAGTGGCGAGTTGATAGAAAGCCTTGAAGATAGAATTTTGGGTCGTGTGCTTGCCGATGATGTGATAGATCCTATCACAAACGAAATTTTGTATTCAGAAGGCACTTTGATAGACGAAGAAAAAGCCAAAATCATAGGCGATGCAGGTATTAAGTCTGTTAGCATACGCACACCTATTACTTGCAAGGCTCACAAAGGCGTTTGTGCTAAATGTTATGGCGTAAACCTTGGTGAAGGCAAACTTGTAAAACCGGGTGAAGCAGTAGGTATCATTTCGGCTCAGTCTATCGGCGAACCAGGTACTCAACTTACCCTTAGAACTTTCCACATTGGTGGTACCGCATCTACTGAACAACAAGATCGTCAAGTAATTGCAAACAAAGAGGGCTTTATACGTTACTACAATCTTAAAACTTATAAAAATAAAGACAAATTTATAGTTGCAAACCGCAGAAGTGCAGCAGTTTTGCTTGTTGAGCCAAAGATAAAAGCTCCATTTAATGGCAAAATCGATGTTGAAATCGCCCACGAAGATGTTATCATCACTATAAAAAATTCTAAAAAAGAAGAAGTTAAATATACTATTAGACGAAATGATGTTGCTAAACCTAACGAATTGGCTGGTATTAGCGGTAAAATCGAAGGCAAAATGTATATCCCTTATAACACAGGCGATAGCGTCAAAGAAAATGAAAGCGTGGTCGAAATCATAAAAGAGGGTTGGAACGTGCCAAATCGTATTCCATTTGCCGCTGAACTTAAAATCGCAGACGGCGAACCAGTAACTCAAAAAATCACCGCTGCTGCAAATGGTTTGGCTAAATTTTTCTTATTAAATGGGGATTATCTAGAAAGAACAAAAGATATCAAAAAAGGCTATAAAGTAAGCGAAAAAGGTTTATTTGTTGTCGTTTCTGATAAAGACGGTCGTGAGGCAACTCGCCACTATATCCCAAGAAATTCTGTTGTAAATATAGACGATAACGAAGCAGTCGAGCCAAAAACGATTATTGCTAAACCAGAAAAAGACGATAAACTAGTCGTTGCCGAGTGGGATCCGTATTCAAGTCCTATCATAGCCGAAGAGGGCGGTGTCATAAGCTTTGAAGATATAGAACCGGGCTACACAGCCGCCGAACAATACGACGAAGCCACAGGTCAAAGTCGTTTGGTTATCAACGAGTATTTGCCAAGCGGTGTTAAGCCAACTATCATAGTTGCTACTAAAAACTCTGCTATCCGCTATCAGCTAGATCCAAAAACGGCGATCTTTGTTAATAACGGCGACAGTGTTGCCCAAGCCGACACTTTGGCAAAAACACCAAAAGCGGCGGCTAAGTCAAAGGATATCACCGGTGGTTTGCCTCGTGTTTCTGAACTTTTTGAAGCTAGAAAACCTAAAAATACCGCTATCGTTGCCGAGATAGACGGCATAGTTAGATTTGAAAAAACACTTCGCCAAAAAGAACGTATACTTATCGAAGCACAAGACGGCACTACGGCAGAATACTCCATAGACAAATCTCGTCAAATTCAAGTAAGAGACGGCGAATTCGTCCATGCTGGTGAAAAACTTACAGACGGCGTGGTTTCAAGTCACGATATTTTGCGTATTTTGGGTGAAAAAGCATTGCACTATTACCTTATCAGCGAAATTCAACAAGTTTATCGTAGCCAAGGCGTTGCTATCGCCGATAAACACATAGAAATTATCGTTTCTCAAATGTTGCGTCAAGTTAAGATAGTCGATAGTGGCGATACAAATTTCATAGTCGATGACCTTGTTTCTCGTATCAAATTTAAAGAAGAAAACGAACGCATAATGCGTATGGGCGGCGAACCAGCCATAGCCGAGCCTATACTTTTGGGTGTTACTCGTGCAGCTATCGGTAGCGATAGTGTTATCTCTGCTGCCTCTTTCCAAGAAACAACCAAAGTCTTAACAGAAGCTTCAATAGCTGCAAAATATGACTTGCTTGAAGATCTTAAAGAAAATGTCATTTTAGGTCGTATGATACCAGTTGGTACAGGCTTATACAAAGACAAATCTGTTAAAATCAAAAAACTATAAAACTTAGCGGGATTTATCCCGCTAGGCTTTTTTATCAAATTTTATCTCCCTTCCCACTCAAATTTACTTTAATAATGTTAAAATTCCAGCCTAAAAAATGATAAGGATAAAAGCATGAAAAAAATTTTTATTTTTTTGACTATTTTAGCCCTAAACGCATACAGTGCAATTGATGAAAATATCACAAATCCAGCGGTTGCAGGTGATGTGAGCTTTTTTATAAACTCACCCTTTGGCTTTGAACAAGCCGATGAACGCACCAAAACCCAAAGCGGCAAAGAGTTAATTAAACTCATAAACAACGCCCAAAAAAGCGTGGATTTTGCGATTTATGGCTATGAAGATCAAAAAGAGATTTTAAACGCCCTAATCGCCGCTAAAAAACGCGGTATAATCGTGCGTGGCGTCGTGAGCGAAAAGCTTTACGGACAAAACCAATACCCCAAAACCACCGAATTAATCCAAGCCTTAAAAGACATAAAAACTGATTTTAAAGCGAACGAAAAACTAGCCCTTTCGCACTCTGATACTACCGCAAAAGATGAAATAATGGGCTTTGAGTTAGATAAAAATACTTGCGTTTTAGCCACAAAAAAACAAAAAGCTAAAAAATTCATAGGCTACACCATGCATAATAAATTTTTTATCATAGACAAAGCCGTGGTTTGGACGGGCTCTGCAAATATCACCAAAAAAAGCGTGGGCGGTTTGGATGTAAATTTCGGCTTTGTCGTAAAAAATAGCCAAGTCGCCGCAGCTTATGTAGATGAGTTTGATCGCATGTATGAAAAGGGGCTTTTTCACGATTTTAAACCCAAAGCCGATATCAAACGCTTTAAGCTAGATAGTAGCGATGTAGCCGTGGCTTTTTGCCCTTCGCCTTCTTGCCTTGAACTAAGCCTTGAAGCCATAAACGAAGCCAAAAAATACATTTATGTAGGGGCTTTGTATATCGACCACGAAGAAATCGCCGCTGCTTTGATAAACGCCAAGCAAAAAGGTGTGGATGTTCGCATCATACTTGATACCAAGCGAGCCACCGCAAACACCGCTATAAACGAGCTTATGCGTGCGTCCAAAGTGTCTGTAAAGATAGAGGATTTTAAGTATAAAATGCACGCAAAATCCATTTTTACAGAAAACGCAGTGCTAAGCGGATCGATGAATTTTAGCCATGCGAGCATAGAGCACAACGACGAAAACACCATGCTGGTAAAAAACGAGCAAATCGCACGCACAGCTGGCGAGTTTTTCGAGCTTTTATGGGATAGTATGGGCGAGAATTATCTCACTCACACCCCAAAACCAAAGGGCAAAAGTCTGGCTAGCCAAAAGGACATAGCCAAGGTGCAAATCGTGCCAAATCACCAAGCTATCAAGGCACAAAACGGCAAATTTTATACCCCGCTTGATAGCGAGTATGAAAAGATCAAAGCTGATAAAAATGTGGAGTATTTTTGTTCGCCTTATGATGCTAAAAAGGCTGGATTTTCGTCGGCAAAATGATGAAATTGTGAGTAAAAATGCTTAGAAAAAGTGCTTAAAATTTTAAAAATTATGGCTTAAATTTGCTTTTTTGTTAAAAGTTATCAAATTTGATAATATTTTTGGCAAAAAATTTAAATCAACAAAGCAAATTTGATAAATTTTGTGCCAAATTTTGCTGTTTAATTTTTGTTCTTATGTTAAATTTTTGGCTTTATTTAGATAATTTTTGCTAAAATTTTGAGTTTTATTTTTAAAATTGTAAAAATATCAAATTTGCTTTTATAGCGGAGAAAAAAATGATGAGAATTTTTAATCAACCTGATTTTGGACTTTTTTGGCTTCGTTTAGGGCTTGGCGTTATGCTTATGGCTCACGGAATTTTTAAACTTACAAATGGGATAATAGGGATAAAAGAGATATTAAAATCTCACGCTTTGCCGGAATTTCTTGCTTATGGAGTTTTTCTTGGCGAAATCATAGCACCAGCGATGATAATTCTTGGCATTTACTCTCGCCTTGCAAGTGCGGTCGTGCTAGTAAATAGCATAGCCATACTTTATCTCGCTCATCTTGGCAAACTTTTTGCATTTACGAATCGTGGTGGTTTTGTAGTCGAAGAGGTTTATTTATATATCGCAATGGCACTTTGCTTAATTTTTAGCGGTAGTGGCAAATTCGCCATCAAAGCTGATTAGGGCATTGCTATCAAATTTGATAATTTTTAAAGCAAATTTGATAGCAAAAACTTTAAATTCTAAAATATTTTCGTTCATCAAATTTGATAAATCCCAGCTATTAAATTTTGATAATTTTATAAATCAAATTTGATGAATTTCAAGCTAAATTTGATAAATTCTAGCTATTAAATTTGATAATTTTCAAAGCAAATTTGACGCAAAAAACACTTTGAAAAAATCCGCAGGGTGAGTGAAAATAAAACTAAAAATTCATAGAGTAGGTAAAATAAATTTTGAAAAAATCCACAAGGCAAATAAAATCAAATTTGATGAAATTCCAAGCCAAATTTAACAAATCCTAGCTATCAAATTTGATAAATTTCAAGCTAAATTTGATGAATTTCAAAGCTAAATTTGATAAATTTCAAGCTAAATTTGATAGTAAAACTTACATTTTGCAGTCTTGCTCTTTGATGATAAAGTCAAAAAGCAGTTTGGCGCCGTAGTCGCGGTAAAACATGTGATGAAGCAAGACTCCGCTTTTAAGCATGGTTCGGACATCGGGGTCGGCACAGTGGCGGGTGAGATTTGCCTTTTTTAGCTCGTTTTTGTATCTTTCTAGCTCGGAATTTTTCATGGATTTTATCACGAATTTGCTGGTGTCGTTCACTTTATAATGATAAAGCAACTCATCGCCGACATTTAGCAAAGCCGTGAGCGTGAAATAATCGTCGATTCTTAACGGCAATTTTTTGGCGTAATGGTCTGCATAGGCTTTTGCCGTGTCGTAAGTCGTGGCAAAAAGCGTCACACAAAGGGCTAAAAATGCTATTTTAAGTCGCAAAATTTCTTATCCACTATTATAGAAAAATTCGGGCCAACGCCGGTGAAATTGCCTTTCATGACTATATCTTTTTGCAAAACTTTGGCGAAAATTTTATTTATGCAAAGCTCGTTTTTAACGCTGTTTTCGAGCCAAGTTTTGTCATTTTTTTGACTCATTACAAACTCGCCTAGCAAGGTGGTGTCTTGGGCTTTTATGCTTTTTAGCATGAGGGTTTCATTGACATTTGCGGGCAGATAAAGCACGGCTAAATTTTGCACCAAAAGCGAGGTTTCGGACGGGCTTAACTCGTCAAGCAAATTCATGTAGGCTTCGAGCTGTTTTTGGATATCGTTTTGTCTTTGTGCGTCCTCGGCGTGAGAAAAAAGGCAAAATAGGGCTATCAAAATCAATTTTTTCAAATTTTATCCTTAAAACAAAATGGCTTATTTTACCAAAAAAAATAAAATTTTAGCTGTTTTTTTGGCTTTTTAAACGGCATTTGAAGGTGGATAATTTTTTTGTGCTTAAAGTCACTGAAAAATTTTTGCAAAATTGTGAGAATTCGACGATTTTTAGGTGAAAAAAAAGCGATTTTTAAAGCTTAGGGAGTATAATATATAAATTGCATTAAAAGGATAAAAAATGAAAAAAATTATCATATTTTTGATGATTTTTTCATCTGGAATTTTCGCAATCGATCTTTTAAACGATCAAAAAGCTTGCGAAAATGGGGACTTAAAGGCTTGCGCTACCTTGGGTTTGCTTTATTATAGCAACGACAACGAAAAGGCGTTAAAATACCTTCAAATCGCATGTGACGGCGATATATACGAGTCTTGTGGCATTTTAGGCACGATGTATAATGTTGCAAAGGGCGTAAAACAGGACTACGACAAGGCTTTTAAGTATATTAACAAGGCTTGTATGGGTGGCGATCAAGGGGCTTGCCTCGATCTTGGCGATATGTATGCAAGCGGAAACGGCGTAAAGCAAGACTATGTCAAGGCGAAGGATATTTTTGAACGCATTTGCGAAAAAAAAGTAGATGATTTTTACAAAAATACCGCCTGCACGCGTTTGGCGACATTTTACAACGAGGGTTTGGGCGTGAAAATGGATAAGCAAAAAGCCATCGTGATAAATCGCAAAACATGCGACAGAGGCGGGTTGAGTAGCATTAGAGCTTGTTTTAAATACGCAGTTTATAATTATGATTTGGGCGAAAAACAAAAGGCAGTGGAGTATTTTAAAAAGGCTTGCGAAATCGACAACATCGACAAAATGCACGATCACACTCTCATCAAGATAAGACAAATAGCTTGTGATAATTACAATGTTTTAAAATAAGCCGACATCGTTTTTATCGGCTTTTTTAATTTCTTTGTTTATCAAATTTGATTTTACTTATTATGCGGATTTTTAGCGTTATTTTCGCTCACTCTGTGGATTTTTTCAAAGTGCTTTGTGTGTCAAATTTGGCTTTGAAAATTATCAAATTTAGCTTGAAAATTTATCAAATTTGATAGCTGGAATTTATCAAATTTGGCTTGGAATTTATCAAATTTGATTTTATTCACTCTGTGGATTTTTGCAAAATGTTTTTTGCGTCAAATTTGATTTGAAATTCGCCAAATTTAGCTTGAATATTTATCAAATTTGATAGTGCAGATTTTTTCAAATTTGGCTTGAAAATTTATCAAATTTGATTTGCGAAAATGTTTTAAATTTGAAATTTTTGCTTATCAAATTTAGATTAGAAATTCATCAAATTTGATTTTACTTACTATGCGGATTTTAGCTTTGTTTTCGTCCACTCTGTGGATTTTTTCAAAGTGCTTTGTGTGTCAAATTTGGCTTTGAAATTCATCAAATTTGGCTTTGAAAATTATCAAATTTGGTAGCTTAGATTTTTTAAATTTGCTTTTACTCACCCTGTGGATTTTTGCAAAATGTTTTTTGCGTC
>JAILCJ010000108.1 GCA_024680445.1 Campylobacter sp. | reverse complement strand
AAAAAGTGTGTCATAAATTTCATTTATGCTATCTTCATGGCTAATGTTTCGCCCCATAAAACTATTTATATATAATTTTAAAGCTTTTAACTCAACACAAAATTTATCCGGGATATATTCAAGATAAATCGTAGCAAAATCAGGATATCCAGAACGAGGGCAAAGACAACAAAACTCTGGTAATGTTATCTTGATAGTATAATTTTTTTCATGCTTATTTGGCCAAATTTCAAGGTCTTTTTGTGGGTCAAAATCTTTTAAAATTTGTTCGCCATAACGCAAAGTCTGGATATTTTCTACATCGCTCATCTTTTCCCTTAATGAATTAATCAAATTTGGATTTGAGTTTGTATTTTATCAAATATTTTACTTTTATACAATTAATTATCAAATTTGATGAATAAGAAAATAAAAAAGAAATATTTAGTGATAAAATTTGTTTTTAATAATTAAAAAAATTTAGCATTATTCTTAAAAATAATGCTAAATTTGTAAAATGTTAAATGTCTAGGAATTTAACGTCTTTTGCGTGTTCTTGTATGTAGTTTCTTCTTGGTTCGACTTCATCGCCCATGAAAAGATTAAATGTATCACTCGCAGCTTGTGCATCATTTATATTTATGCGAAGCAAACGGCGATTTTCTGGGTTCATAGTTGTTTCCCAAAGTTGTTCAGGGTTCATTTCACCAAGACCTTTGTAACGTTGAATTTTAACATTAGTGCCTTTTTTTGCATTGCTGGTAACTTCATGTAAAACTTCTATAACGTCTTTACCATCAAGGTCTATGCCGTATTCTTTGATTTTATTGTTTATATAAACTGCTTCTTCATAAAGAGGGTTGGCAAAAAGTTTGTCATTTATATAAAATTCTTCAAGTCCATTTTCGGTTTGAACATAAATTCTTACTTCATTTTCATTGATATAAGAATTTAAGATATTGTAACCTTGACTTTCAAGGTGAGTTTTTAAGATCTCAAACATTTCAGGATAACTTTTACCAGCTATATCTGGATGTTCTATCATGAATCTAAGGGCAACGACGAGATTAAAGCGATTGACAAGTTCGTTTATAACATTATCATAAGCTGCAACAATTTTTAGAAAATCTATCAAATCATTTGTACCAACTCCGCTAAATTCCATGCCTTCAATACCTGTTTGGATAAGAAATTCATTTAAAGCTTTGTCATCTTTTAGATAAACTTCTTTTTTACCCTTTTCATAACGATAAAGTGGCGGTTGAGCTAGATAAACATAACCGTTTTCGACAACTTGTGGTAAAAAACGGAAAAAGAAGGTTAAAAGTAGGGTTTGGATATGGCTACCATCAACGTCAGCATCCGTCATTACTATGATTTTATGATATCTAAGTTTTTCGGCATCAAATTCATCACCTATACCGCAACCAAGGGCGGTTATCATGTTTTTGATTTCTTCTGATTTTAAAATTTTATCCAGTCTTGCTTTTTCAACATTTAAAATTTTACCTCTTAATGGAAGTATGGCTTGAAAAAGTCTATCTCTACCTTGTTTTGCAGAACCACCAGCAGAATCGCCCTCGACAAGATAAAGTTCACTTATAGTTGCATCTTTACTTTGACAATCAGCCAATTTACCCGGTAAAGTACCGACGCTAAAACTTTCTTTTTTACGAGTTAAATCCCTTGCTCTTTTTGCTGCTTCACGACCACGAGCTGCTATAAGAGCTTTATCCATGATGATTCTAGCTTCTATAGGATTTTCTTCAAAATATTTTGTTAAAACTTCAAAAACCATTTTTTGAACTATAGGTTTTACATAGTTTGAACCAAGTTTGCCTTTGGTTTGTCCTTCAAATTGTGGTTCTGGTACTTTTACACTGATGACAGCTATAAGACCTTCTCTTATATCATCGCCTGTGATTTTTGTATCTTTTTCACGAGCAGCTGCATTTGCTTGAATATAATTTGTTATAACACGAGTAAGACCAGCTCTAAAACCTGCTTCATGTGTTCCGCCGTCTATGGTTTTGATGTTATTTACAAAACTTAATAAATTTTCGCTATAAGTGTCATTATAAAGTAGGGCAAAATCAACTAAAACATCGTCGTCGCCTCCGCTAAATGAAACTGCTTTGCTTAAAGCGTTTGATTTATTCATATCGCTTACAAAACTTTCTAAACCGCCTTCAAAATGATAGCTTTCATTGAAATTATTGCGGTTATCTTTAAAATTTATAGTGACTTTTGGATTTAAGTAAGCTAATTCTTTAAATCTTTTAGCAAGAGTTTCTCTATCAAATTCTGTAACTTCAAAAATGCTATCATCTACAAAAAATTCTACGCAAGTTCCGGTACGATTTGTATTTTTTACGATTTGTAAATCCGTTGTTGGTATGCCTCTTTCAAATTCTTGCATATAAACATTGCCTTGACGTTTTATAGTTAAGACAAGTTTTTTAGATAAAGCATTTACAACAGAAACACCAACGCCATGTAAACCACCACTTACTTTATAAGTATCTTTATCAAATTTACCACCAGCGTGTAAAACGGTTAAAACTACAGTTGCGGCAGGAAGTTTTTCGGTAGGGTGCATATCTACTGGAATTCCACGTCCATTATCGCTAACTATACAACTTCCTTCTTTTGTGATTTCAATGTCTATGGTATCACAGTATCCCGCCATAGCTTCGTCTATAGAGTTATCTACAACTTCATAAATCATATGATGAAGGCCATTAATATTTGTATCGCCTATATACATACCCGGGCGTTTTCTAACGGCTTCAAGACCTTTTAAAACTTTAATGTTTCCAGCATCGTATTGTTTTTCTGACATTTTTTCTCGCTTTTTATTGATTTATCGGCATTATCGTTGTTTTGAGTTCTTTTGAGCTAACCATAAATGCTAAACTAGGTTCATTAAAATCAAGTTTAAATTCATCATTTTCTATCGATGATAAAAAGTCTAGCAAATAGCGGTTTTTGATGCAAAGATAAATTTCTTCATCAAGGCCGGTTTGGTATTCGATAGTGGTTTTAGCTTCTGAATTATCTTCGATAATGCTTTCAAAGGTTATATTTTGTGGAGCAAAAGTGATTTTAACTGTATCACTAAGCATAGAAATAGTTTTTATGCCTTCGACCATTTTATCACGACTTAGGTTTAAACTTTTTCTTATTTCTTTTATCATAGCTCTTGTGTAGTTTGGATATTTGCCATTTATAAGTTTGGTGAAAAACTCAAAATTTTGGCTTTGGGCTATTAAAATATTTTCATCATAATAAATTTCTATATTGTTAAAAAAGAGTTTTTGCATTTCAGCTATGGCTTTTTTAGGTATGATGAGTGAAAATTCTTTTTCGGTTTTGGTATCAAATTTGAAAACACTAAGTCTTTTTGTATCTGTGCCAACTATGTTTATATAGTCTTGTTTTATATCAAGCAAAGCACCGTTTAGTTCGTATTTTGGGTTATTGTTATCTATACAAGGCATGATTTTTTTAAGACTTCTACCAAGCATTACAGCATCAACATTGAATTTTGCTTTACCTTCTGTGCTTGGAAAATCTGGAAAATCTTCATGTTTATACATAGGAAGTTTATATTTTGAATTTTTTTGTTTGATGTAAAGGTAGTTATTTAGGCTTTCAAGAATTACTTCTTCATCTTTTAAACTTCTAATGATGTCAAGAAGTTTTTTGCCATTTGCTGTTGCATAACCTTCATCTACGATTTTGACATTACTTAGTTTATAGGCAAGTCCGATTTCATGGTCGCTTGCTTTTATGTTTAAAAACCCGTCTTTTGCTGAGATATAAATGTGTGAAGTTATGGCACTTAAATCTCTTTTTTCAAGATAAGGGTTTGTGTTTGTTACTATGCTTTCTAGGGCATTTTTGTTTATGCTAACTTTCATGCTTTTACTCCGTCTTTATTTTTAAATTTTTTAGTAGTAGTAATAGGGGTGTTGAATTTGTGAATTTGTGATTGAAAACTTGAAATTTCTAGTTTTACGCTGTGAATTAAATTTGATTTTTGCTCACATGAATTCACAAAAAAACCTTTTTGTTGCATATTTTTTTTATCCTTTTGTAATGATTTTATTTTTAATTTCTTCGACTTTT
>JAILCJ010000035.1 GCA_024680445.1 Campylobacter sp. | reverse complement strand
CAAATTTGCTTTATTTTTTAAAATTTTTCATCAAATTTACTTTAATTTTTACAAATTTCATCAAATTTGATATAAATTTAGCATCAAATTTGATAAAAATATCAAATTTAAAAAATCCACAGGGTGGCTAAAATCAAATTTAAAAAAATTATTCAAACTCGTTTTGAACCAAATTTACTACCTCGCCAGCTATTGAATTGCCCCAAAATACGCCATCAAGATTAAATTTGACTTCATTTTTACCAACTTTTAACAAGGCATTTTTTTCGCATTTTTTCAAAAACTCAAACACTTTTTCATATCCTTCTTGGCTTAGATAGCTTTTGATATCGGCAAGTGCTATGTTTTCGTACTGAAACAAACTTGCAAATTTGTCAAATTCTATCGCGCGGTCTGATTTTTGCGAGAGCATTTGCATATTTTGGCTCATATTATAAATGCCAAAATTTCCAAGCCGTCCGCCGCTACCCTTTCCTATGGGCAAGATATCGACACCAGCGTGACTTAATCGTATGTATTTATACTCATCTCCACCTTTTTTGTTAAGCTTGGTATACTCCAAAATTTCGTAGTCTTTGCCCCCTAAAAGCTCGTTTGCAAAGGCGTGATGAAGCTTTTTGTCATAAGATAAATCATAATAATCCGGCGAAATGCTTTGTGCCAAAACCGAGCCGTCAAAAAATTGCAAGGAGTAAAAACTCGTGCTATCTATGCCAAGTTTTCTCACCAACTTTGCGTCATCTAGGACTTCTTCAAGGCTTTCGTTTGGGTAATTGTAAATGATATCCGTGCAAACAAAACCGCTAAAATTTTCACGAATTTTTTGTAAATGCTCTATCGCCTTTGCCCTGCTGTGCGTGCGGTTTAGCAGTTTTCGCCCTTTTTGGCTAAAAGTTTGCACGCCTATGCTAAAACGATTGACGCCTAGACTTTCAAGAAGGCGAACTTTGCGGATATTTAGGTTATGCAGGGTGCTTTCAAGGCTAAATTCACAAGCCTTATCGAGATTAAAATTTGCGTTGATTTTTTCGACGATAGGCTTTAAATGCCGTTCTTTTAGCGTCGTTGGTGTGCCTCCGCCAAAATACACGCTATGGATTTTCTTGCTTTGTAAATACGCTTTGGCGGCGTATTTGTCAAGTTCAGCAAGCAAAAATTTGCAGTATTCATCAAGTTCGTTTTCAAGTTTGCTTCTATTCATAGAGCAAAATGAGCAGATATTATCGCAAAATGGCACATGTATATAGATTATACAACGTTCGTCTTTTGCCTTGGTATTTAGAAATTTTTCAAAGTCCGCTGGATTTGCCGTCGCTGGTTTTTTAGGGCGATGTCTATGCCCTTTTAGACGCTCTTTAAACATGTCGTAACCTTATTTTGAGATGATTTGATAAATTTTGTCAATTCCCTCGTCGATTCTTGGGGTTCCACGAAGTAAAAGCGATGAAGGAATAGCAAAAACTTTGCCGTTTTTTGACGCCGTTGTGGCCTTTAAAACAGGGTTTTGTGCCAAAATGCTATCATCCGTGCCCATACCGCTTAAAGAAATGATAAAATCCGGGTTTTGCTCTAAGATAAATTCGGTCGAAATTATCGGACTTTGCCCTTCTAAGTTATCGGCTATATTTTTAAAACCTAGTTTGGTAAAAATATCGCCCGGCAAGGACTTGGCACTAAAAGCCATCATAGGGTTGTTTGAAAATAAAATGGCGATTTTTTTGCCTTGAAATTCAGAGTTTTTTAAAGATGCTACTTTTGATTTGATATGATTTATCAGCTCTTTGGCTTTTTCGTTTTTGTCCGTTAACTCGCCCACTTTTGCGATATTTGTATAAATATCATCAAGACTTTCGGCTTTTAGGCTAAGGGAATTTAGCTTAAATTTTTTGATGTCTTCGTTGACATTTGCACTGTGGTGGCTGGTGATAACAAGGTCTGGTTTTAGTTCGACTATTTGTTCTAAATTTGGTTTGGTGTAGGTGCCAACGCTTTTTAATTTTACGGTTTCTTCTTCTGGCCAAATTTTGCTAAATTTCATGTTAGATATCGCTAAAATTTGATCTTGTGCGCCCAGTTTATAGACTATTTCAACAACGGCTGGATCTAAGATGACAAGTTTTTTAGGCGTTTGAGCGTGCAAGGTAAATGCAAAAAACAAAACAAAAAGTAAAATTTTTTTCATATTTATCCTTTCAATGGTATTACAAATGCGTTTTCGCCATGCTTGATGACTTCGCAATGCAATCCGTAAATTTCTTTTAAAATTTCAGGGCTAAAAAGTTTGTTTGGTGTGTCGTCGTAACGGATAGTTCCGTCTTTTAGCATAAGAATTCTCGTACAAAACATAGAGGCTAAATTTAGATCATGTATAACCATAATGCTTAACAAATTTAGCTCTTTTGTAAGTTTTTCGCAAAGTTTCATTATCTCAATAGCAAAATTTAGATCTAGTGCCGATGTTGGCTCGTCTAGCAAAAGCACTTTTGGTTCGCTAACCAAGGCACGAGCTAACAAAACTCGTTGAAATTCGCCGCCACTTAGTGAAAAGGCTATCCTTTTTGCAAAATGCGTGATACCAAGTAGTTCCATCATTTCATAAGCCTTTTTGATATCGTTTTTATCATATCCGCTAAAATGATTCGTTAAATGTGCGTAACGCCCCATGAGTATGATATCTTCGACCAAAAGTGGCATGCTTAACATACTTTTTTGAGGGACGAAGCCGAGAATTTTTGATAGTTCTTTTAGCGAATACTCGTTTAAATTTTTATTTTCCAAGGTAATAAGTCCACTTTTTGGCTTTAAAATTTTAAGTATATTTTTTAAAAGCGTGGATTTACCGCAACCGTTTGGTCCAAGAACACCTAAAAATTCGCCTTTTTTAACGCTAAAATTTAAATTATTTAAAATTTGACGATTCGCATAAGCAAAATTTAGCCCCTCAACTTTCATACCACGCTCCGACCGCTTTTTATCGCTAAAAATAGAAAAAATGGAGCACCAAAAAAGGCGGTTATAACGCCTATGGGTATCTCGACTGGAGCCAAAACGCTTTTTGCTATCGTGTCGCATGCAAGCAAAAAAAGTCCGCCAGCAAGCGTGCTAACAGGGATAAGCACGGCATTGTTTGAAGTGCGAAGCAACATCCTAAGCGTGTGCGGTATGATAAGACCAACAAAGCCTATCATACCGGTAAATGCAACCGAAAATGCCACGGCTAGCGAGCTTGCGATAAGTAAACGTTTTTTTGTTTTTTCAACATCCACGCCTAGACTTTGTGCCTCCTCGTCGCCACTTAGCAAGACATTTAATTCGTGGCGTTTTAGATAAAAATAAAATATGCAAAGCACGAGTGGTAGGGCTATATAAGCGATTTTATCCCAATTCGCTCCACCTATATAGCCCATCATCCATGCCGTGATTTTAAAACTATCTTCGCCGATAAGATAGGTCGCAAACGAGGTAAAAGCGCCTAAAAATGATGAAAAAGCTATACCTATGATAAGCAAAGTGGCTATGGATCTGCCTTTTTTTGCAAGATTAAAGATAACTAAAGACAAGACGCTTGAACTTATAAAAGCGAAAATTCCATAGTAAAAATCAGGCAATTTTAGCAAATACGCCACTACGGCACCAAAGGTTGCAGACGCGGCTATACCGATGATATAAGGATCAGCAAGTGGGTTTAAAAACACGCTTTGAACAACGACACCAGAACTTGCTAGTAACATACCTATAAGAAAAGCCATTATCACTCTAGGCAAGCGAATTTCAAGCAAAATCATCTCTTTCATTTCGCCAATGTTTTCGCCAAAACCAAAATTTAAAATGTCATGCCAAGTGATATTTGCTCCGCCAAGACAAAGAGAAAAAACGCAAAGTCCTATGCTAAAAAGCACGATTATAAGGTAACTTACAAGGGATTTACTTTGTAACATTTGCAAAACTTTGTGGCATAAAATCACCCTTTTTTCTATGAAATTAAATGAGTAATTTTACAAAAATAAGATTAAATAAGATTTAACATTTTGAGAATAGTTATAATAAATTTTCGCAGAAAAAATTATAATTTTTTTAAATATAGCATGGTAAAATTAAAAAGATATGTAATTTTTTTGTAAGTTTTAAAAGAAAATTTGTTAAATTTACATAGTATTTTGTGATTAAATAATTTGGGTTAAAATTTTTAAAATATAGCATTTTGCGTTAAATCAATCCTATGCTTGAAGATTTTTTATACTTGA
>JAILCJ010000164.1 GCA_024680445.1 Campylobacter sp. | reverse complement strand
CATAATGCCAAAAGAATTAGAAAAAAAGCCTTTTATAAACATAAATTCCCTTAAAAATAAGGCTAATCTTATCAAAAAAAGCCTTATTTAATGAAATTTTTGAGATAATCACACAAAAAATTTATGGATAAAAAAAAGTGAGTGACGAAAAAATTTCTGAACCAGCATATTTTACTTCGATAACGGTGCAAACAAAAGAGCCATTAACTGAACTTAAAAATCATGCTAGTGCTCGTGATATAGATCCGAATTTGCTAGATTATCACATAGTTGGAGTTTTTACAACTTACACAAACGAGGCAAACAAAGAGCCTGTGAGTGTAAAAAGCGAAGAACTTAACATTTTTGATGATGACGCTTTTTTTGCAGATAAAAGTTTGGTTATAGATCAAACATATAGCGTTGAAATTTATGATGTTCGCTTATATCAAAAACCGGCTATACCAAAAATTAGTGTTGGCGTAAATAAAGATCTTACCAAAGCCATAGCCAAAATTCACGCTAGCCAAAATGTAAAATACTCTGACAAATACGACGAGCTATTGTATGAATACATAATCAAACAACTCATAAAAGCAAAACTTTTAGTAGGCATCAGAGAGAGCAAACTCAAACAAGACTTAGGAAAAATTTCGTCTATTATTCGTATCAAAGAAAAACTTGAAAAAGATTTGATAATAGGTGTATCAAACGGCGTTGCACCGATAAGTCCAACAGACGCACAAATAGTTTATCATTATGACGAAGAAGAAGAAATAAGCGAAGAAGATAAGATAAATTACGCCGATCGTGGCTTTTTGCAAGGCGTGGTCGCTGGTGAAGTCATTATAGAAAAAATCAAACCAAAAAATGGAAAAAGCGGTAGAAATCTAAGGGGAGAATTCATAGATATCCCGCCAGCAAAAGAAGAAGTCAAAGAAGAAATCAAAGTCGGCGAAAATATCGAAGTTCAAGAAGACGATGAAAGCATAAAATATATAGCCAAAAAACCGGGCTTTGTAAGCGAAAGTGGCGGAGTTTTTGATATAAAAGAAGAATACGAAGTAAATGAGATAAATTTTCGCCAAACTGGCTCTGTTCTTACCGGTCTTGATTCAAATGTTTCTTTGCGTATCAAAGAAAACGATATCTTTAAAGACGCCATTGGTACGGGCATGACGGTTGAAGCCAAAGAAGTAGATGTCAAAGGAAATGTCGCCGCAAACGCTAAAATCATAGCCGAAGAAGTTACCATAGGCGGACAAACTCATGGTAAATCCTTTATCAAAGCCCAGTATGCAAATATAGCCGTTCATATCGGTCGTGTCGAAGCCGAAGAAGTCGAGATAGACAGACTTGAAGGCGGTAGCGTGGTGGGAAAACGTGTCAAGTTAAATTCAGTTATTGGTGGAAATATCACCGCCGAAGAAGTTATCATAAACACTCTAGGTTCAAACTGCACCATAACAGCTGCCTTACTTATAGATGTTAAAAATTTGCGTGGAAGTGGCAATAAATTTATAATGGATACTAGCAAAATGCACGAAAATGCCGAAGAAATTCCGGCTCAACTTAAAAAAATATCCGAAATCGAACACAGCCTAAAAAGACTACCAAGAGAAATAGAAGCCAAAAAAATCATCATAGAAACAAACAAATCATCTATTTACAATATCAAACAAAAGGTTGTCGAGCTACAAAAAGCTAAAATAGCTCCGCCAGTAACTTTTATGAAAAAACTCAAAGAATACCAACGATTAGTCAATGACTACAACAATCTCTTAAAAAAACAAAAAAACAAAAAAGCCCTTTTTAGAAGCCTAAAAGAAGAGCTTGATGTCATGCAAAACGGCATTTTCGCTGCCAAGGTTATAAATCGTGGTAGCTGGAAAGAGCTAAACGAGATAAAATTTATCATCATTGACCCACCTAGCGAGGTTTCTTACACCACTCGCCAAAACGAAATCATAAGAGTCATGAGCCTTAAAAGAAACCAAAATGGTGAATTTGTTATCAAAAAAAGCAATGACGCAAGTTTATTAGAATAGGATAAAAATGATAAAAGCTATCGAGGGTATAATTACAAAAAAACAACCTGCTTTTGTGATAATAAAAACCGCAAGTGGCGTTAGTTACGGCGTTTTTATATCATTGTTTTGCTCTGCCAAACTAGAAACCGGAACAAAAATCGAACTAAACATAACGCAAATCATCAGAGAAGATGCAAATTTGCTTTATGGTTTTTTAGATCTTGGCGAACAAAAAATCTTTGAAATGCTTATCAAACTTAGTGGAATCGGAGCTAGCACGGCAATGGCGGTTTGTTCTAGTCTTAGTCCAAACGCCTTTTCATCTGCTATTTTAAACGGAGATGCCGACACTTTAAAACAAGTCCCCGGCATAGGCATAAAAACAGCAAGACGCATAATAGCCGAACTAAGCGACGCCAAACTCATAGTAGATGAAAATGTGCCAAATTACGCAAATGAAGCACTTTTGGCACTAGAATCTCTTGGCTTTAAGCGAGATAGGATAGTCAAAGTTTTAGCCGATTGCAAGGCAACAAATACGAGCGACTTGGTAAAAGAAGCGCTCAGAAAATTAGCATAAGGAAATTTGATGAAAAATTACGCAGTGATTTTTGGTGCGAAAAGCTACGAACACGAGATAAGTATAGTAAGTGCCGTAGTATTAAAAAATGTATTTAAGCATGATTTGAGTTTTATATTTTGCGATAAAGATAGACAATTTTATCTGATACAAAGTCAAAATATGAAAGCCAGTTATTTTAGCTCTGGCGAATACAAAAAAAGCAAAAAACTGATACTTAGCAAGGGGGATTTTGCTATCCATGGCTTTTTTGGTTTGAAAAAATTAGGTGTTGATGTTTATATAAATTTGGTTCATGGCATGGACGGCGAAGACGGAAAAATCTCTGCTTTGCTTGATTTTTATGAAATTTCTTACATAGGTCCAAGACTAGAAGCCAGTGTGCTTAGTTTTAGCAAATTTTTAAGTAAAAATTTAGCCAAAAATGCCGAAGTTAAAACCTTGCCATACGAGCTAATAAAACGTGGCGAAGCCATAAAAACAAATTTGCCTATCATCTTAAAACCAAGCCATTTAGGTAGTAGCATAGGCATAAGCATAGTCAAGGATTCAAGCGAACTTGAATACGCCCTTGATGTTGCTTTTGAATTTGATGATGAAGTTTTGGTTGAACCTTTTATGTCTGGCATAAAAGAATACAATCTCGCCGGTTGTTATGCTGGTGGGAAATTTATATTTTCGGTGGTTGAAGAGCCTATGAAAAAGGAATTTCTTAGCTTTGATGAAAAATACCTAAGTTTTATGGGGGACGGCAAGCCACGAAAAGCGACAATTTCGGTTGAATTAGAAAATAAACTAAAAGACGCTTTTGAAAAAATTTATAGAGTAGGAAATTTTTATGGAGCCTTGATACGTTGCGATTTTTTCGTGCTTGGCGATGAAGTTTATATAAATGAGATAAATCCGAATCCGGGTAGTTTGGCAAATTATTTATTTGATGATTTTACCGGCGTAGTCGATGCATTAAGCGATTCTTTGCCTAGAAATAAAAATATCAAAATAGATTATAAATTTATAAATTCCATAACTCACTCAAAGGGCGGAAAATTAAGTTAAAAACTTGCTTTTAGCGTGAAATAATCAAATTTACGCTAAATTTTATGTAAAATTTTACACAAAGAGAGAAAAGATGACAAGTTTTACAAAAGATGAAATTTTTACAGCGACAGAGGTTGTGCGAAATTTTAGTTCGATTTTAAATAAAATCAACAAAGGCGATATCAAAAGAGCCGTGATTTTGAAAAATAACAAATTTGAATCCGTGCTTTTAAGCATGGGCGAATACGAACGACTTTGCGAGGCGGTAGAAATCTTGCAAAGCATTTATTCTACGACTAAGAAAGAAGATTGATGGCAAGCAAAGATATAAAATACGGCTCAAAAACTTACAAGATAAGTTATGAAATTTTAAATCCCAAACAAAGCGAAAGTATAGTTTTTCTGCACGGCTGGGGTGCAAACAAAGAAATCATGAAAAAGGCTTTTGGTGGGTATTTCAGGGCGTTTAAACACATTTATATAGATATGCCGGGCTTTGGCGAGAGCGATATTTTTACGCCACTTTGTTCAAATGACTATGCAAAAATAGTTAAAAATTTTTTAGCTACTTTTGAAAAAGAGCCAAAAATCATTTTTGGACATAGCTTCGGCGGAAAAATAGCAACTTTGTTAAATCCCGAAAACATCGTGCTTTTAAGCTCGGCTGGAATTTTGGTTAAAAAGAAATTTTGGGTAAGGGCAAAAATAGCGATTTTTAAATTTTTAAAAATTTTTGGACTAGGAAAATTTTACTATCTTTTTGCTACCAAAGATGTTAGCGGTATGAATCGCTGTATGTATGAAACGCTTAAAAATGTTGTAAATGAGGATTTTATGACAAAATTTGCAAATTACGGGGGCAGGGCGTTTATATTTTGGGGTGAAAACGACAAAGCAACTCCGCTAAAAAGTGGCGAAACCATACACTCGCTTATCAAAAATAGCAAATTTTATCCACTAAAAGGCGATCACTTTTTCTTTTTACTTCATGCCAACTTTATAAATGACACGGTTATAAAAGATTTGGGCTGCGATTTTGCAAAAGAAAAAGCTAATGAATTTGATGAAATGTTTGGTGAAAATTTTGGCGTTTTTGTAGATGAAAATTTAAAAGAATTGCATTTACAAGATGAAAACACAAAAGAAATTTCACAAAATTTAGATGAAAATACTCAAATTTCAAGCCAAGCAAAAGATATAAAACAAGAAATTTCAAAAGACAGCAAAGATGAGGTTTTAGGTGAAAACACTCAAAATTTAGATGAAAACACTCAAAATTTAAGTGATAATGCTTCGGATTTGCAAGCAGATAAAATTTCAGATGATTCTTCAAAAATTCCAAGCGAAAATTCCCAAATTTCGCAAAATTTGCAAGATAATGATTCAAATTTGAAAGATAGCGAAAATTTAAATTCACAAAATATCGAAACTTCATCTAAAAAAAATAACGATGATGTATTTTTAAAACAAAAGCCAAAAAGTCCCGAAGAGATAAGCAAAAATATAGATGAAGTTTTTGGCTTAAAAGGCTTGTAAAATGGTGATAAATGAAACATTTTTAACAATTTTTATAGCCATTAGCACGGCACTTTTTGTTTTATCACTTGGATTTTATACCATTACTTGTTTTCAGTGGTTTTCATACAAAGTTGAACGCGTACTTTTTCACTTTACCAAACCGCTATGGCATGTGCTTTTTTTCATAATTCCCCTTGTGCTTTTTTACACAACTGGGCGATATTTTTTCATATATTTTTACTTTGCTTACTTAGTTTCGTTATATCTTTGGCACAGAAAACTAGACAAAAAACTTGTTTTTACCGACAGAATCAAGAGATTTTTCATCATTTTATTTATCGCTTTGCTTGTGCAAAACGCACTTTATTTGTATCTTGGACAAAAAAATACCGATGTCATCTCACCACTTCTTGCCAGCCTTGTTTTAAGTCATTTTTTTGAAAAATTCAAAGCCCTTTCATTTAGAAAAAAGGCGGACGCAAAGCTAAAAAAACTAAGCGATCTAAAAATCATCATGATAACGGCATCTTTTGGAAAAACCAGTATCAAGAATTTTCTTTATGAGCTTTTAAAGGACGATTTTTCGGTATGTAAAACCCCAAGAAGCGTAAATACCTTGATAGGTCTTATCAAAGATGTAAATGAAAATTTGCAAAATCAAACCCAAATTTACATAGCCGAAGCCGGTGCCAGAGTAAAAGGCGATATAAACGAGATAGCAAGTTTTTTAAATCCCCATATAGTCGTAGTTGGCGAGATAGGTGCACAGCATATTGAGTATTTTAAAAGCCTTGAAAACATACGAGCTACCAAATTAGAAGCCTTAAATTCGAATCGCTTGCAAATGGCGTTTTTACACAGCTCAACTTTAAAAAACGAAGACGAAAAAACTCAAATTTACGATAACGATTTGAGCGAGGTAAAAGCAGATCTTAACGGGCTAAGTTTTAAACTTTGCCAAACGCAGTATCAAAGCCCTTTGCTTGGCAGTTTTAACGCTCAAAATTTAGCCGTTTGTATCAAAGTGGCAAAATACCTCGGTGTAAGCGAAGAAAAGATAGCCAAAACCCTTGCTAAACTCGAAAATGTCGAGCACCGCTTGCAAAAAATTCCAAGCGATCAAAAATTTATTATCGATGATAGCTTTAATGGCAATTTTAGCGGCATGAGTGCAAGTTATGAATTAGTTCGCACATATCGTGGCAGAAAGGTGCTTATAACACCGGGCATAGTCGAATCAAGTGCCGATGAAAACGAAAAACTCTCACGCATTATCAACGAAATTTTCGATGTCGTGATGATATCAAGCCCATTAAACGCACAAGCCTTGCTTAAATATCTAAACAAGCCACAAATCATTATCATAAAGGACAAAACTAAAATGCAAGAAATGCTTATCGAACACACCAGAAAAGACGATCTTATATTATTTTCAAATGACGCGCCGAGTTTTATGTAATGAAAAAATTTGCGATTTTTTTAACTTTTGTAAAAGTTTTTGCTTTTGATATAGACGACTTAAATCGTGGTTATGAAGCCATAAATGCCAAAAATTTCAGCGAGGCTTATGATATTTTTATCGAAGGTTGCGATGCAAATGACGCTATCGCTTGCCAAGAACTAGGCTTTATGTATCTAAATGGCGAAATTTCTGACAAAACGACATCGAGCGATGAAAATTTGGGAGATAGCAAAAACTCCGATACACTTTTTGGTAGTGAAACAGATGAAAAAAGCGAAGATTTAGATAAAAAAGATGAAAATTCTACAAAAGCAACTCCGCCTAGCAAAGAAATGCAAAAAATCGGACTTGAGTATATCCTTAAAAGTTGCACCAAGCTTGATTACCTTAACGCTTGTGGGGATTTACTCACCATGAAAGACGATATGGCTGGTCTTTTAAACGACGAAACCCTAGAGCAAATAGGTGCAAAATACGAAGAACTTTCACGAGAATTTTACAGCGATAACAATATTACAAATGTAGATGAGAATCTTAGTAAATAAGATACAAATTTTCAGCTTTCTTGACTTTCGTTTTGTGCTTCATTTTTAAATTTTTTATTGACATAAACCATACAAAAAACAAAAGAAATTATGCCAAAAAAGTACAAAATATAACTAAAAATCGGACTAGAAAGTTCGCTGGCGTCTTTTATCTTTGTGATAGATATGGCGTTATAAAACTCGTTAAGCATAGGAATTCGCCAGCCGTAGTATTTGATCTGTGCGAGAGCTTTTTGCTCCATCATAGAAGCGGCTTTGGCTTGAACATCGGCTGAATTAAATTTGAAGTAGGGTGGCAAACCCCAGCGAGTGTCTTCGTTGCGAAAAGATAGGACTTTTTCGCTCTCAGGCACCTTTGCCGAGATAAAATACACATCTCTTGATATAGAATTTATACTTGCTTGATCTTTATCTATAAAGCCGTCTTTATCCATACGTTTTACATCTGTATGTACGATATTTAGGGCTTTGTAGCTTGGCATAGCATAATTTATAAGACAAAAAGCCAAAAAGTGTAGAACAAAAACCATAAGTAAAAATGTTTTTCTAAAAAATCTTTTCATAAAATATCCTTTTTTTGAAGCGTAAGGATATCACTAAATGTTAAAT
>JAILCJ010000160.1 GCA_024680445.1 Campylobacter sp. | reverse complement strand
TAAAACAAGACAAATGATTTAAAAAAATCCACAGGGTAAGTAAAATCAAATTTGATAAATTTAACATCAAATTTGATAGCAATTTTTACGCATTTTCAAATCAAATTTGATAGCTAAATTTCAAAAAATCCACAGGGCAAGTAAAATCAAATTTGATAAATTTAGCAAAAAAGGCTTTGATTTTATGGCAACTTTTTAAATTTATAGCTAAAAGTGCTGCCCTCGTTTGGTTTGCTTACAACTTTGCAGTCTATATCGTTTTGCCTGCAAATCTCGCTTACTATGTTTAAACCTATGCCAAAGCCCCCTTGGACGCTGTCTTCACGCTCGTAACGTTTAAATATCCGCTTTATATCCTTTATGCCTATGCCAAAATCCTGCACACTAAATTCCGCCCCGCCCTCGCACAAAGACAAAGTTATGATGATTTGCGAATCTTTTGGGCTGTATTTGATAGCGTTTGTGATGGTGTTATCGATTAGGCGAGTAAGGGCGGTTTTGCTAATATTTACGATGAAATTTGTTTGCAAATTTTTGCTGAATTTAATGTTTTTAACATCGGCGACACTGGCTAAAAATCTTATCCTTTCGCAGATAAATTCGCTAAGTTCTATGCTCTCTTTTGGGAATTTTATATAGCCTCTTTTGATGAAATATTCAACATCGTCATAGGCGATTTGCATTTGTTTTAAGGCGTTTTGTATGCGTTTGGCGTGTTTGCTTGGGCTAGCAAGCATTTCTAGGTTGATTTTGGCAACACCAAGCGGAGTTTTTAGCTCGTGCATGGCGTCGTTAAAAAAGTCGTTTAGGTATTTTTGAGCCTGTCTATATGGCTTAATAGTCGCAAAATAACTTAGGTAAAAGACAAAAACCACGACCAGCAAAAAAATCGCCAGCATTAAGCCGACCAAAAAAATCTTTCTTTTATCGTTCAACTCTTGTGTAATAACGATAAAATAAGGCTTTTCGTTGCTAAAAAAGAAGTTTTTATAGTATAAAATTCCGTCATTTACAAAGTTTTTTTCATCTATGTTTGGCAAAGCTTTTTGCAAATTTGAAAAGACAACTTGCCCTTTTTCGTCCAAGATAGCGTAGCGGTAAGTAAGCGAAGTAGGCAAACTTTCGCTGGTGTTAAAAACATTTTTGACACTATTTTCAAAGTCCATCATGCTAAAAGTAGCGCTTGAAATTTCGTTTTTTATGGCAAGGCCTAGTATGATATAGCTTTGATAAATGAAAAGCACCATTATCACGGCTATCGCGATAAATGGGACTTTAAAGCTCTTTTGCATCTATTTTATAACCGAAATTCCGCTTAGAAATTATGAAATCATTTTGCGTTTTTTGGCGAATTTTTAGCATATGCATACGAATATCGGCCTCGTTTATGTCTTTGTTGTCCCAAATTTTTTCTTTAAGTTCTGCCATGCTTACAAATCTACCTAAATTTAGCACCAGCATCTCAACCACTGCAAGTTCTTTCGCACTTAAATCTATAATTTGAGAATTTTGTTTAAGTAGCTTATTTGCCGTATCAAATTCAAAACCGCCATTAAGCAAAATGATATTTTTGTCACCGAGATTGTAGTATTTTCGCATTAGCTCGGCGACTCTAAATTTTAGCTCCGCAAGCTCAAAAGGTTTTTTTAGATATTCGTTGCAACCAAGCTCGTAACCAACCGCCAAATCATCGATATCAACCAAAGAAGTCATAAGCATGATAGGTGTTTGCAAACCTATATTTTTTATAAATTTTAGCACCTCAAAGCCGTTGATTTTAGGCACTTTTATATCGAGTATAAAAAGATGATAGTATCCATTTTGTATCATATCGCAGGCTGTTTCGCCATCGCTTGCACACTCGACTTCGTATCCAAGCTCGCTAAGATACTCACTAACGCTTTCTTGATAGTTTAAGTCATCTTCTAAAAGTAAAATTTTCATGGCTAGCCTCGCAAAAATTTTGCACTATTTTAATAAAAAAGTCTAAATTTTAAAATAAAATAAGCTTTTGATTTTTTCAAATT
>JAILCJ010000159.1 GCA_024680445.1 Campylobacter sp. | reverse complement strand
ATCTAAATCAGCCGGAACTGTTTTGGTAAAACCAAAAAACCTTTTTTCGTTAGAGCACCCCAATTTGCACCAACACAAGATAGAAAATTAGAAGATCTTATTAAAAAATCAGTAGTTAATTACTTATAAAATTATCTTGATATCATTTACAGTGGTTTTTATAAATTTTAAAAACCGCTTGATTTTGGATTTTGAGCTTTGCTATTTTACAAAGACTCTTATCAATTTTAGTAAAATTTGATATAGATTTTTTTGTTATCAAATCCAAATTCACACTCTTTTTAACTTTACTGCGTTCGTAATTTTTCAAGACAAGTATAAAAAAATTATCACTATTAGATAGTACACTTAGGGTCTTGGTTCGCTGGTATTTACATTAAAGCTCGCTAAGTTTTTTTGTTCTTTAATGGCATTAAACATAAAAATAACATAAAATAGCGGGAAAACGCACCCCTAATCAAAGCCCAAGCTAGCTTAAAAATCCAAACAATCCAAATGCTTCCATTGTTCATGGCATCGCGTTCATATAAGGCATCGCTCATAGCTTCTTGCTGAGTTTTGCTAGCTTCATATTCTGCTTTTTTCTTACCATATTAAAAAATTTGCAAAAATCTAAAGCATTAAACATTTATATCCAAAGTCCTTTTTAGGCTCTTTGTTGTTAGCTCATCAATGTTTGTTTTTTCGCTCAAATTTTCAAGCCTTTTTTGCTCTTCTTTACGAAGCTTTGCCTTTTCGTTTAGCTCGTCTAATAAACGCTGTATATAGCTTTTTTCTTCTTTGCCGCCTGTGCTTTGGCTGATTGTCCACATACCAGCAGTGCCATCAGCATTTATAGTATATCCACTAGCTATGATTTTATCGCCAGTTGGCGTGTATCCGCTGTCATTTTTAGCTAGTTCGTTTATATCATAAATCAAAGCTTCGTATTTGCTTTTTATCTTTGTAATAGTAATAAGCCCAAACATCATAAATCCGCTTTCAAACGCCGTGGATACAGATAAAATGAGCAATGAAATAGCAAGCCTTGATCCACAAGAGCTAAACGCCTTAGCAAACCTAACGCACAATGAAAAAATCCAAAAACAATTCGAAAACCCTATTGATGTAATACGCGAAGAAGAAGATAAAATCTACCTAGCCATCAAAAAAGCCAAAGAAAACGGCTACAAAGACTACACCGACAAAGAAGCAAAAAGCTTAGAAGATATATATAATGCAATAGGCACAGATACTACGATGAATCTAGTTATTAGCATTACTGTGCCATTTTACGTGGCTGTGATGTTGCTTTGCATTTTTAGCTTATCTCGCGCTAGCAGACGCAATTCTATCGTGCCTATGTAGCGCTAAATGCATTTTAGTTCTTAAAAATGCACGAAAATAAAATTTAGCAAATATAAAACGTGCTTTTAGTTCTTAAAAAATGCCGAAAATAAAATTTAGCATTCTTATTTAATGCTAAAGCCCTAAAAATGCCTGATAATCGCTTATTTCTTGCTCGCTTACTTCGCGCGGTGTGTTATAAAGCGCAAAGATATCAGCGCTCACATCCGCTCCGCACATTTTAAAGCTTTGCTTTTGTGGCAAATAAAAGCACTCTATGCCTGAAATTTTGCCAAAATTTAGCTCATCAAAATGATATTTTTTCTCGCCAGCTGTGATGATAAACTTAACTGGTTTATTTAGCTCATTTTTCATATATAAGGGCGTTAGCACCTCATCTTGCCAAGCCTTAAAAAGCGCAGGCGAGCTATACCAAAACATAGGAAATTGCACGAAAATCTCCTTTGCACTTTTTAATAGCTCATGCTCTTTTGCCACATCAAAGCTAGGCGTGGCACCATAAATCATATCAAGGTTATGCACCAAAATATCTTTATTTTCTAGGCTTTTTAGCAAGGCGCGATTTGTCTTAGAATCCTTAAAATAAGTATGCGAAAAGATTAAAAGTTTTTGCATTTTATCCCTTTATTGCGGTATTTTGTAGCTATTTAAAAACTGCGCCGCATCTGCGCTATGATGATTGAAAAAAAGCGTTTTATTGGTA
>JAILCJ010000026.1 GCA_024680445.1 Campylobacter sp. | reverse complement strand
ACACGCACACACACGGCGTTTTCATAGGTGCGATTGTCCCCCATTACGCCCACGCTATTTACATTTAAAAGCACGCAAAATGCTTGCCAAGTTTTGTCATACCAGCCACTACTTTTTAGCTCATCACGCAGTATCACATCGGCTTTGCGAAGTAGTTCCAAACGTTCTGTGGTAACATCGCCCATTATACGTATAGCAAGACCCGGTCCCGGGAAAGGGTGGCGGAAAACTAACTCACGGCTAAGACCTAGTTCAAGCCCTAGTTTTCGCACTTCGTCTTTAAAAATCTCACGCAAAGGCTCGATTAGTTCAAATTTCATATCTTTTGGCAAACCGCCTACATTGTGGTGACTTTTGATAGTTTTTGATGAGCCTACTACCGAGCTTTCGATGATGTCGGTATAAAGTGTGCCTTGGGCTAAATATTTGACATTTTCGTGTTTTTTAGCCTCTGCGTCAAAAACCTCGATGAAGGTTTTGCCTATGATTTTTCGTTTTTGTTCTGGGTCGCTTACGCCTTGCAAACGCCCCAAAAACAGCTCGCTAGCGTCTATGACTATGAGATCTACACCAAGCTTGGTTTTAAAGGTGTTTTCGACTATCACTCTTTCGTTTGTGCGAAGCAAGCCATTATCTACAAAAACGACTATGAGATTTTGTGGCACGGCGTGAGCTAAAAGTGCGGCTACCACGGAGCTATCCACGCCACCGCTTACGGCACAAAGCACTTTATCTTGCCCTACTTTGGCTTTGATTTTTTCGATTTGTTCTTTGGCGAAACTTCCCATGTTCCAAGTGCTTTCACAACCGCAAATATATTTAGCAAAATTTTTCAAAATTTGCGAACCAAATTCGCTATGTTGGACTTCTGGGTGAAACTGAATAGCATAAAATTTGCGTTTATCATCTCCAAAAGCACAATAAGGCGAGTGCTGACTAGTTGCTATCTCGCTAAAACCTTTTGGCAATTCAAGCACAACATCGCCATGACTCATCCAGACGATTTGCTTTGGAGCTGTATCTTTAAAAAGATCGTGTTCGCTTTTTAATACCAGCTCGGCTTTGCCGTATTCTTTTTTGCTTGCAGCTTCAACATTAGCACCATTTACATGTGCCAAAAGTTGCATACCATAACAAATTCCAAGTATAGGCAAACCTAACTCAAATACGCCCTCGTCGCAAAAATATGCGTCAGAGGCATAAACACTGGCTGGACCGCCACTTAAAATAATGCCTTTTGGCGATTTTTCTTTTATGCTTTGTAGTTTTACATTAAAAGGTAAAATTTCTGCATAAACACCTTCTTCACGCAGTCTTCTAGCTATAAGCTGAGTGTATTGAGAACCAAAGTCTAAAACTATAATGTCGGCTTTTCTCATTAAAACAATCCTAAAATTTCAAATTGAACATACCAAATAGCGATAGATACGATATAACCGACTATAACAGTCCACGCTAAACGCATATGAGCACCAAAGGTATAAATACCTTTTAGTTTTCCCATAACACCAACACCAGCAGCCGAACCGAAGCTTATCATAGAACCGCCGATACCAGCCGTAAGGGTTACCAAAAGCCATTGATCAAGATTCATGCTCGGATTTGATTTAAGCACGGCAGACATGACCGGGACATTATCGACTATGGCTGAAACAAAGCCAACAGCGATATTTACTGCACTGTGTCCGAAAACATCGTAAAGTTTGATGAGATAGTCCAAAAAGCCAAGATAGTGCAAAGCACCAACAGCCGATAAGATACCAAAGAAAAACATAAGCGTATCATTTTCTATTTTTGACATATAATGAAACAAATTTATAGGAGTTTCGTCTTTGTAAGTTTTCTTGAAAAAATAAGTAAAAATGCCAAGCAAAGACATACCAAACATCATACCAAACATGGCTGGCAAATGGAAAAGTTGGTGTCCCAAAACCGCTGAAACGATAGTAGTTATACCAAGATAAATAACGACTTTACCGCCCGGTTTTATAGTATATTTTGGTTCTGTGCTAGGGTCAAAATGCGGACAACCATTTGGCACGCTTAAAGAAAGCAAATACGCCGTAACCAACCAACCTATAATAGACGCTGGGAATAAGGCAAGAAAATCAACAAAAGGTGCTTTGCCTGCTGCCCAAACCATTAAAGTCGTGATATCGCCAAAAGGGCTCCATGCTCCGCCTGCATTTGCAGAAACTACTATATTTATCGCACCAGCAACCAAAAATGGCTTATTGTCTTTATCTATGGTTAGCAAAACGGTCGAAAGTATAAGTGCTGTCGTTAGGTTATCGGCAACTGGACTAAGAAAAAATGCTATCAAACCAGTTAGCCAAAAAAGCTTTTTATACGAATAACCGTTTGAAACGAGATTGTATTTTAAGGTGTTAAAAACATCTCTGTCTATGAGCGCTTCTATATAAGTCATCGCAACGGTTAAGAAAAATACGATTTGAGCTATCTCTAAAATAAGGTGATTTACTTCATTATTTAGTGAGTGCACATCCATACCATTGACAACCATATAAACACCGATAAACATAAACATAAATGTGCCTATAAACATAGCCGGTTTAGCTTTATTTATATGATAAATCTCCTCGGCGGCTATAAAAAAGTAGCCAACAACAAAGATAACCAAACAAGTTATACCCATCCATGTGGTACTAAGATCTGGATGCTCTACCGCTTCGGTACCACTGCCAAAGGCATAGCCAAGCGTAAGCAAGAAAAGAGAAATAAATTTCATTGATACTCCTTTGATTTTTTAAATTTTATGATTTTACTCTAATAATTTAAAAAATTTATTTAAATTTTATTTATTGCGTCGGTTTTATGCTCTTTTTGCACTTCACCGTCATAAGAAACATCATCTTTATATCCGCAAGATGTTAGAAAAATTAAAACAAAAAATGCTAAAATCGCCTTATGAAAAGCGCTAAAACTTTGATAAAACATATTTATAACGATCCTTCATATAAAAAACTTCGTTCTATGCGTGAGTGCTCATTGTTGTTAAAGTCTTTAAGACCTGAACTTCGGCACTATGTCGCATTTTGCAGTGTTAAAAATGAGTGTTTATGCTTTACTCTCACTCACCCAGCTGGCAAAACAGAACTAAATAACGATAGTAGCATAAGTGAAATAAAATGCTTGTTAAAAATTCTAAATTTAAAAGCAAAAAAAGACATGCAAATAAGCATTTTTGAAAATATACAAAAAATAGATTTTAAGTTACTCAGAAAAGATCAAATTTACAAAATAGCCGAAGAAAAAACAGCGAAAATCATAAAAAGAACTCGTGCAAAAGGGGATTTTATAAATTCTTGCAAAGACAAAAAACTAAGAATCAAATTTGAAGAGCTAAGAGTTTTGTTAAAGGCAAATTTTGTTACTAGATGAAATTCGCACTCTGCCCGCAAATCCGGGCGTTTATCAGTATTTTGACAGCCAAAATCGCTTGCTTTATGTAGGCAAGGCAAAGGTGTTAAAAAACAGAGTCAAAAGCTATTTTGCCTTCACACCAAGCCTAGCGCCCAGCCCAAAACTTAGCCCTAGAATTTTTAAGATGATAAGCGAAGCTACTCACCTTGAATACATCGTCACAAACAGCGAAGCAGACGCACTTATCCTTGAAAATTCCTTTATCAAACAACTAAAACCAAAATACAATATTTTGCTTCGCGATGATAAAACTTATCCTTACATATTTATAAATTTAAACGACGATTTTCCGAGATTTGAAATCACCAGAAAGATAGTAAAAGGGGCAAATATCCGCTATTTTGGCCCATATTTTAGCGGAGCAAAAGAGCTTTTAGACGCAATGTATTTAAATTTTAATCTCGTGCAAAAAAAATCCTGTCTAAAAGACAAAAAAGCATGTTTATTTCATCAAATCAAACGTTGCCACGCTCCTTGCATGGGTAAAATTTCAAAGCAAGATTACGCCCTTATCGTTAAAAAAGCCATTTTAGCCTTGCAAGATCCAACAAGTCTTATACCAAAACTTGAAAATTTGATGAAAACCTATGCAAACACCTTAAATTTCGAACAAGCAGCCGCTACAAGAGATCAGATAAATACGCTTAAAAATTTAGGTGTCAAGGTCGAAGTTGATATGGCAAGACTTGAAAATTTTGAAGCTTACGCCGTAGTTTGCGAACAAGGACTTATATGTGCAACTAGATTTAGCGTAAATAACGGCAAAATTACTGCCGCAAAAAGCGATATAAGCCACGCAAAAGACGCAAATTTGAGCGATATAAACGAAACTTATTCACATATCATTTTAGATAGTTTTTTACCAGATCAACCCTTTTCGACTTGTAAAATTTATACCCTTGACGAATTTGGCGATATGAATTTGGTAAAAAAGATACTAAACGAACGCCATAAGGTTGAAAAATTTAGCATAAGCTCACCAAAAATAGGCGATAAACGCAAAATTTGCGAAATAGCCGCCAAAAACGCCCAGATAAGCATACAAAAATACCTAAAAACCCACGACGAAGCCTTTTTGCTTGATTTGAAGGAATTTTTTGCCCTAGAACACTTGCCACGAACGATAGAAGCCTTTGATAACTCGCATTTATTTGGACAAGCACCAGTTGGAGCGATGATAAGGGCAAAAGACGGCGAATTTATCAAGCAAGACTACCGCCACATGCACCTAAAAAGCAAAAACGACTACGAACAAATGCGTGAAAGCTTGACGGCAAGGGCACTTCGCTTTGATAAATTATCTCCGCCTGATCTTTGGGTGATTGACGGAGGGGAGGCGCTATTAAATTTGGCAAAAGAAATTTTGCAAAGTAGCGGTGCAAATGTCGATGTTATCGCTATCTCAAAAGAAAAAATCAACACAAAAGCCCACAGAGCAAAAAATAGTGCAAAAGATAAAATTTACACTAAAAATACCAAATTTGAACTAAGCACGGACGACAAAAGACTGCAATTTTTTCAAAAATTAAGAGATGAAGCACATAGATTTGTCATAACTTTTCATCAAAAAACACGGACAAAAGCCGATTTGCAAAGCTCAAAACTCAAACAAATCGGCATTTCTCAAGGCAGTATAGTAAAATTAGTTAATTTTTATGGAAGTTTTGATAAAATCTACTCCGCAAGTTTTGATGAGATAGCAAAACTCACAAACAAAAGCGTTGCACAAAAGATAAAAAATTTAAAGGCAAAAGATTGATAATCTACGACGAAAATTTTCATATGCTTAGTATGGGCAAACACGCTCTTGACTTACTTGGATACGAAGATATTAATGATTTTCTCTCTTTTAACACCGTTTTTTCAAACTCCGTTGTAGGTTATGAAAAAAGTGGCGATAGCGAACTTTTGCAAGCACTTATTCAAGCTGGTAAATTAGGCAAAAAACTAGAACTCATAAACAAAAATAAAGAAAAAATTCAAGCCACTTTGATAGCAACCAACCTAACGCACGAAAGCAACAAAAGCATTTATGGCATAGAAATAAAAACTAGCGAAAGTGTCGATGACAACGATGTAGAAAGCTTGCGTCCTAAACTTCGCCTACCCATACTTATGAATTCTGATATTTTAATTTCTCAATCAAAACTAAATAAAACAAATTTGACTTTTAATTTTAACGAAGAGTGGATTTCACAAAATGCCACAATTTTAGGGCTTGATAAAAAAGAATACATAGACTATCTTATCAAATTTACAAAAAATGTTGATAAATACATTATACCTTTTCAAAATTCCATCATAACCCAAGATGTTTTAAATGTTAAAAAAATGCTTTATCGTGTCAAAGAACCGGCACAGAATTTTCGTGTTGCCCCTCTTGTAAATATCATAAATACCGCACTCGAAGCAAAGTCTATAAATTATCTAGAACTCATAGTAAATATCACGGCTTGCTTAAATTCGCTTCGTTCAAGTGTAAGTAAATTTCAGGATAAATGATGAAATCAATTTTTACAACCAGACACCATAAGATCCGATATATTTTACTTATCCCGATTCTAGTCGCACTCTTTTCTTTGGCTTATATCGACTATCTATACTTCAATAAAATCAAAATATCAAACAACCTAAGCGAAAAAATTGAGCGTCAAATCGCCATTAAAAACATTATCAAAACCCTTTTGGTCGAAGGCACGATAGTAAAAAAAGTAAAAAATTTCGCTAGCACAGGCGAATACGATACCGCCAAAAAAAGCACAGACAACAGCATAGAAAAATTTAGCCAACTTGATGAAAGCACTGGCAACTCTCTTAGTGCCCAACTAAAAACCGTTCGTGAAGGACTTTTGCGAGGCGAAGAGTGGCTAAGCGATACATTTTTTAACTTTTACGACCATATCGCGGATTTACTTACTTTAAACTATGCAGGTTTTCAGTATCATAAAGACTTAAATTTAAACATAAATTTACATCTCGTCTCACTAAAATCGCTTTATGATTCTATGGATTCTATTATCATAAATCGCCGTGATATCCACAACGCAAGACAAAATTTAAAGCATGTCACCAAACAAAAAATGAATAACTGGCTAAATTTATCAAATATAGTCGAACAAGCCGGTTTAAATTTTATGCCAAACAGCAATACCAAAATAGAAATTCTTACCTTTCTCACCTCCGATGAGATCAAGCGAATCGCCAACAACTACATAGAATTTCGCAAAAGTATATTGCTAGATACAAAAGATTCATATCAAATAAGCGAAAAAGACTTAGAGCTAACCGATATTTTGGTGCTTGATAAATTCGTTATTTTTCTTAAAATTTCAGATATTATAGATAAAGAATTGATCGCTCAAACACAAAATTATATAAAAGAATCTGAAATTTTGATTATAGTTAGCACGATTCTAACCGTCTTGCTTTTGATAGCATTTTTAATAAATTTATTTTACATAGACAAAATGGACGAAGCAGAAGGCGAAGCTCAAAAGGCACAAAAAAATCTTGGTTTTGATATGTCAAAAGAGATAAATGAGATAGCCAGTACCATACAATACCTTGGCGATCAAAACACAAGTTACGAAAACAAGGTAAAAAGCGTCTCTAAATTTAATAAAATCAAAAACGACTATTTGCTAAAAGTCAGCGAAAATAATAAAAAAAGAATCAAAGAAAATTTCCAAAGTGTAAATTTCTTGCATAAACACACAAAAGAACTCGATATGCTAAAAGCCATAAACTTCCTAGAAGAAAACCTTGGCAATGCATTTTTAAATGTCGATAACCTCATAAATATCGTAAATATCGAAGAAAGTAACGAAAGAAATATATACATAGACAAATTTTCACCTCAACTTTTATTTAAAAAAGCACTCGAAGTAAATATGCCTTCGATTCGCAAAAAAAATATCGACTATATCACCTATATAGACCCATCATTTAGAAACAAACTAGAAGGCGACAAAAGAAAAATTCTAAACACTATCTCAAATGTTATCCTTGGCGTCATCACTCAAACTTCTCAATACGGCAAAATAGTAGTCGAGATAAAACCTGCATCGGCTCAAGATTCTGATATAACAAATATTTTATTTATCATCAAAAGCAATGCCAAATATATAGAAAACGATAAAAGCAAAAAAATGCTAAGCAATAACGAGTTTTTCAGCGAAGGTGCAAATGCCGAGGAATTTTGGTTCATCATCGCCAACAACTACCTTGACACGCTTGGCTCAAAGCTATTTATAAACAACACCGACACTGGTAGCGAGTTTTTCTTTTATCTTAAATTTAAAACATTTGATAGGATAGAATACGACAAAGTCGATACAAACTTAAAACTAGCCTTTGTCGAAGATTCTCAAAAAGAGTATAACGACTTTTTCCAAAAAACCATTAAAGGTCTTGGCTTAGATATAAAAACCTATATCAGCGACAAATCTATCCCTAACGACCATAATTACGACATAGTCATACTTCGTGAAGACGGCGACACAAATGTAAATTTGAAAAATATGATTAAGCTTCGCAACCCTTTAAGCACCCTTGGTTTGCTTGAAATTTTACAAAACAAATTTACCAAAAAAAGCTCACAAAATTTCAGCCTAAAACTGCCTAGCTTACTTTTGGTAGAAACCAACCAAATCAACGCAAACCTCATCAAACACGCCTTTGATAACTACACCTTAGAAATAAATACCGCCAGCGAACATGCTTTAAACAATCCAAATTTAAGCTATGATTTTGTCGTGCTAGACACCAGTATCCAAAACATAAACTTGATAAATACGATTAAAAAATTCAAAGAAAATCCTATAAACGAAAACATACCTATCATCGGCTTAGTCTCAAATACCAGCGATATTTCTATGCAAAATGCAAATGAAATTTTTGACGCCGTGCTTAGAAAGCCGATTTCACAAAAGGCTTTATATGATGTTTTGGCAAGATTTATACCAAATTTAGACAACTTTACCAAAACAAATTTGCCTACAAATATCGAAAAACAGGTTCAAAGCATACTTTTATTCAAAAAGACCTCGCTCGAAAACAAAATTTTCGCCGATGCGCTTAGTAAATTTAAAGACAGGCTAACGGTTGTAAATAACTTTAATGAATACGACAACGAGCTAAGCACCAAGGCTTACGGCTTCGTATTTGTAGATCAAAACCCTGAATTTAGTATCAATGAAATCTTAAATTCTGTCGAAAATTCTCGTATCAAATTTGATACAGACACTAGGGTTTATATATTTAGTAACGAACGCGAAAGTTCGCTTACAAAACTTAGATATTACGCTAAATTCCTATCTCCAAAGATAAACAAATCTCAACTTTCTAGCATCATCGACACGGACTTCGAGAGAGAGAGAGAGAGAGCTAACGCGTAATAACATCTCAAACTAAGTAAGGAAATTTGATGATATTTATAGACGCCTGTTTTAAAAAAGCAACCCCATACACTCCGGTTTGGATGATGAGACAAGCTGGACGCTATCTACCACAATACATGAAAGTTCGCCAAAGTGCCGGGGATTTTCTAAGCCTTTGCAAAGACTATAAAAAAGCCAGCGAAGTTACCCTTCAACCTGTTGAAATTTTAGATGTTGATGCGGCGATAACTTTTAGCGATATCCTTGTAGTACCGCTTGAAATGGGTATGGACTTGCGTTTTGTAAAAGGCGAGGGACCGGTTTTTGACAAAGCCATAAGCAGCTTTGACGACCTTAAAGCTCTCGATAGCCAAAAGGCTGTAAAGAATCTAAAATATGTCTATGACACCATTAAATTAAGCCGTGAAAAATTATCAGCCGACAAAGCACTCATCGGCTTTTGCGGCTCACCTTGGACGATAGCAACCTATATGATAGAGGGCAAAGGCAGCAAAAATTATGCGATTTGCAAAAAAATGCTTTACACAAAACCTGAATTATTGCACGAAATTTTACAACTTTTAAGCACGACCATTAGCCAATACTGCAAAGAACAAATCCGTGCAGGTGCGAACGCCATACAAATTTTTGATAGCTGGGCAGCAGCCCTTGAAGAAAGTGCGTATTTTGAGTTTAGCTGGGAGTATATCTTGCAAATCGCCAAAGATATAAAAGCCGAATTTCCGCATATTCCTGTCATAATTTTCCCAAAAGGCATAAGCGGTTTTCTTGATAAAATTTACGGCGATTTTGAAGTTTTTGGGGTAGACTGGGCAACCCCTATACAAAAGGCAAAAGACGCCCTAAGCGATCGCTACACCCTTCAAGGAAATCTCGAACCTTGCCGACTTTACGATAAAAACGCTATCGATAAAGGCGTTGATGAAATTTTAACATGTATGAAAGGCAAGGCACATATATTTAACCTAGGACACGGCATCTTGCCTGATATCCCAGTTCAAAACGCAAAATACTTTATCAAATCCGTTCAAGAAAAAAGCGCAAAAATATGAGTGTTATTTTTGGGCCGATTAACTCCAGACGTTTTGGCATGTCCCTTGGCATAGACCTAAGCCCAGATGAAAAAACTTGCAACTTTGATTGTGTGTATTGCGAACTAAAAGCGGCAAAACCGAAATATACCATAGCAAATCCGCCAGAAGTAAATTTGATCATAAGTGAATTAAAAAAAGCTCTCGAACATCACCCAAATGTCGATGTTATCACGCTTACAGCAAATGGCGAACCGACACTTTATCCGCATTTAAAAGAACTTATTTTAAGTATAAAAAAGCTAAATACCGGCAAAAAACTCTTGATTTTAAGCAATGCTAGCGGAGTGCTAGACCCAAAAATCTCCGAGGCACTGCTTATGCTAGACATAGTCAAATTTAGCCTTGACTCCGCCGTTCAAAGCACCTTTTCAAAAATTGGCAAAAACAAAAATATCATAAATGTCGATGAGCTTATAAATGCTTTAAAGAATTTTAGGTTTAATTTTAAAGGCAAATTAGTCCTTGAAATCCTTGTAGTAGCCGGTTTTAATGACACAAAATTTGAGTTTGAAAAACTAAACGAAGCCATAGATAATATCGTGCCAAATAGAGTAGATATAAGCACCATAGATCGCCCGCCAGCCTACCCCGTAAATGGCGTTTCAAACAAAGTTTTGCAAAATTTATCCACCTATATAACTACCGCACCGACCCTTATCGTCAAAGCACATACAAGCTATGAGGTTTATGATTTTACTCGTGAAGAAATTTTAGAAATTTTATCTCGCCGACCCCAAAGCACAACAAATATAAAAGAAAATTTTTCAAACAAATCACAAAAAATTCTAAAATCCCTCTTAGCAAGTGGCGAAGTTTATGAAAGCATACTTGCAGGCGTGAAATTTTACAGAACAAAGTAGCAAAAGTGCAAAATAAATTTGAACTTATTTTTAAAATTTCTTTATCAAATTTGACTTGTTTTTTATCAAATTTGATTAGAATTTCATCAAATTTGATATTTAAATCAGCAAATTTGTTTTTATCAAATTTGATATTTTTAGCCTTATCAAATTTGACTTGTTTTTTATCAAATTTAATATTTAAACCAGCGAATTTGCCGACTTTGGCTATATCGTTTATAAAGAATAAAAAATGAAACAAGTATTAAGCATACAAGATATTTCTTGTGTTGGCAGATGTTCGCTCGGCGTCGCCCTACCTATCATAAGTGCTTGTGGCATAGAAACTTGCGTCTTGCCAACCGCCCTACTTTCGTGTCATACGGGTTTTAAGCATTTTAGTTTTTTAGACCTAAGCGATCAAATAAAACCTATAATGCAAAATTGGAAAGCCGAAAATATCCATTTTGACGGCATTTATAGCGGATTTTTGGGTAGCCAAACTCAAATTTCACTCATAAGCGAACTTTTTAAGGAATTTGGCAAAAACTCGATAAAACTTGTCGATCCTTGCATGGGGGATAATGGCAAACTCTACCCATGTTTTGATGAAAAATTTGTCGAAAAAATGCGTGAATTATGCCAGATAGCAGACATCGTCACCCCAAATATCACAGAAGCAAGTTTTCTTACCAAAAGCAAGTATCTTGACGCTTGCCACGATGAAAAATACATAGACGACTTGCTCCTTGCCCTAAGTAAAATGGGTGCAAAAAAAATCATTTTAAAAGGCATTACTTACAATAAAAATGAAGTTGGAGTCGTGGCATTTGACGCAAAAAGCAAAGAAAAATGGCAATATTTTCATGAGCTTTTACCTCTCAAAACCAGCGGTACAGGCGACATTTTCGCCTCTGTTCTTTTTGCAAGCATAATAAATGGCAAAACTTTGCAATCTGCCATACAAAAATCCGCAAATTTCGTACTCGAAAGCATACGCACTACACTAAAAAACAAAGATCGCAAATGGTATGGTGTCGAATTTGAAGGACTTTTAAAAAGTCTATAAAATT
>JAILCJ010000076.1 GCA_024680445.1 Campylobacter sp. | reverse complement strand
AATTTGATGATTTTTAGCCAAATTTGATAATTTTACAAAGCAAATTTGATAAATTTAAAAACCAAATTTGATAAACGAAAAAATCCACAGGGTAGCCGAAATAAGCAAATTTAAAAAAATAAAAATCCAAAGGGTGAGCGAAATAATCAAATTTGATAAATTTCAGTCAAATTTGATATCAAATTTGAAAAAATAAAAATCCACAGGGTAGCCAAAATAATCAAATTTGATAAATTTAAAAACCAAATTTGATAAGTTTGCAAAGCAAATTTGATAATTTTCAAGCAAATTTGATAACGCAAAAATCCGCAGGGTGCCGAAATAATCAAATTTGATAATTTTACAAAGCAAATTTGATAAATTTCAAAGTCAAATTTGATAAATTTCAACCAAATTTGATAAACGCAAAAATCCGCAGAGTGGCGAAAATAAGTAAATTTAAAAAAGTAAAAATCCACAGAGTAGCCAAAACAAACAAATTTGATAACTTTCAACCAAATTTGAAATTCAAGTGAGATTTTTACAAATTGTATTTTAAAAAGCCAAGCCCCAAAACTTGGCTTTTTGGATTTAGTTTTTAAAGCTGTGAATAGGTGCTGGTATCTGACCGCCACGAGCTATAAAATCACGTGATGAGTTGTGATTTACTCGCATTACCGGCGCACTACCCAAAAGTCCGCCAAACTCTATCACATCGCCTTCTTTACCCATAGGGATAATGCGAACGGCTGTCGTTTTTTGATTTATCACGCCTATGGCGGCTTCGTCGGCTATCATCGCCGCTATCGTTTCACTCGGAGTATCGGCTGGTATGGCTATCATATCAAGTCCGACCGAACAAATCGCCGTCATGGCTTCGAGTTTTTCAAGACTTATCGAGCCTTTTTGAACCGCCGAAATCATGCCCTCGTCCTCCGAAACTGGTATGAAAGCTCCGCTAAGTCCGCCAACTTGATTGCAAGCCATGACACCGCCTTTTTTGACTGCATCGTTTAGCAAGGCAAGGGCGGCTGTGGTGCCGTGAGTGCCAACCGCTTCAAGTCCCATTTCTTCAAGCACTCTTGCAACCGAATCGCCCACGGCTGGGGTCGGTGCCAAAGATAGATCGACTATGCCAAATTTCACTCCAAGTCGCTCGCTAGCCATTTGACCGACAAGCTGACCGATACGAGTTATCTTAAATGCGGTTTTTTTCACCGTTTCTGCAAGCACATCAAAGCTTTCTCCACGCACTTTTTCAAGGGCTCGTTTTACGACGCCCGGCCCCGAAACGCCGACATTTATAACTACATCGGCTTCACCAACGCCGTGAAACGCCCCTGCCATAAAAGGGTTGTCCTCGACTGCATTTGCAAAAACCACAAGTTTAGCAGCTCCCATGCTAGAAGCCTTGGCGGTTTGCTTTATCACCTCGCCCATATCACGAACCGCTGTCATGTTTATGCCCGTTTTTGTCGAACCAACATTGACCGAAGCACAAACAAAATCAGTTTGAGCCAGTGCCTCTGGTATGGATTTTATCAAGATTTCATCGCCTTTTTGGTAGCCCTTTTGCACCAAAGCAGAAAAACCGCCGATAAAATCCACGCCCATATCCTTTGCCGCCTTGTCAAGAGTTTTTGCAAATTTTATATAATCCGTTTCGTCTGTTGCCGCCGCAATAAGCGAAATAGGCGTAACGCTTATACGTTTATTTACGATAGGTATGCCAAGCTCGGCTGAAATTTCGTTGCCAACTCGCACTAAGTCCTTTGCTGATTTTGTGATTTTGCTATAAATTTTTTCGCAAGCACGAGTGGCGTTTGGATCTATACAATCAAGCAAAGAAATACCCATAGTTATCGTTCTTATATCGAAATTTTGCTCCTCTATCATAGCGATAGTTTCGCATACTTGTTTGATATCCATTTCTTAGCCTTAAATGTTATACATAGCGTCAAAAATCGCTGATGATTGTATGTTTATCTTTACGCCAAAACCCTCGCCGAATTTTTCAAGCTCACTTCTAAGCACGGTAAAATCCTTGTTTTCTTTGGACGAAACCAAGGTCATCATCGTAAAATAATCGCTCAAAACCGTTTGTGAGATATCGTCGATATTTAAACCAAGCTCGGCAAGTTTGCCAGAAACCGCAGCAACTATGCCAACCTTGTCCTTACCAACGACAGTAACTATTGCCTTCATCATCAACTCCTTAAAAAAATTAAAGGGTTTATTTTAACATAGAATTTAAATTTTTTACTTTAATAATAGTGTTTTCGTAAATTTAATATAAAATTTACTTCTTGGTTCTATTCTATGATAGGCATCAAAGAAGGCACTATGGCAGATATCACTATTTGTTGAAGTATTTATATCTTCTTCAAAAGTATTTGTGTCAGTTTCCATTTTTAGTCTTTTAAATTTTATTTTTTATATATTCATTATCTTGTAAGATACCTTGAATAAAAGAATAAGTATCATCAATAAATAATTTGCCCGACTCAATTGTTTGTTGGCTTACGCCGTTTTCT
>JAILCJ010000075.1 GCA_024680445.1 Campylobacter sp. | reverse complement strand
CTAGGATTTTACGAGAGTCTAGAACTAATTTAGATAGTAAATCATTTTTAACATGTCCTGGAATTTCATTTTCTGAAACAATTTGATTGCTATTTTTATCAAATTTAACTTCCATACCATTTGGTGCTATTACAATGTAAGTATCTTTATCGTCTAAATTTTTTTGACAAGAAGCAAAAGAAAACATAAAACAAAGTAAAAAGATTTTAAATTTTTTCATATCATTACTTTAAAATTTGGCTTTAAATTTCATCAAATTTAGTTTCTTCTTTCATACTCGTCAAAGTCAAATTTTCTTATGATTTTTGCTTCGCCGTTTTCTTTTAAAAGCACCAAATCAGGGAGCTTAATGCCATTAAAAGTCGTATTTTTAACTATGGTGTAATGAATTTGATCTTCAAAAATTATCTTATCGCCGATGTTTAATTCATGCGAAAATTTATACAGACTCTGCCCTGCGGCAAGTCCGATGATATCGCCAGCCAAGCAGGTATTGCCACCCAAAAGATATTCAAATTTGCCGTCTTCACACTCGCCTCTTACCGCCGGTCTATAAGGCATAAGCACGGTATCTGGCATATGTGCCTCGGCGGAGGTGTCAAGTATAGCGATGTTTCGCCCGTTTTGGACTATATCAAGCACGCTAGCAAGCAAATATCCGCACTCCCAGCCGACCGCTTCGCCCGGTTCTAGTATGACGCTAACGCCGTATTTTTCGCGAAATTTTTTTATAAGCTCGATAAGCAAATCAACATCATAATCCTTACGCGTGATGTGGTGTCCGCCGCCGAAATTTATCCACTTCATTTGCGAAAGATATTTGCCAAATTTTTTCTCTACCTCAGCCAAAACAGCTTGCAAACTTTGTGCTGATTCTTCACACAATGCGTGAAAATGCAAACCACTAATGCCTTCAAGCTCGTTTGGCTCAAAATTACGCAAACTTACGCCAAGGCGGCTGTTTTCTCCGCATGGATTGTAAGCCTCGCACGGCGATAAAGAAATTTCAGGATTTATGCGAAGTCCGCAAGACACGCCAGAATTTAGGGCTTTTTGGCGATATTTTTTCCATTGATTAAAGCTATTAAAAACAACATCACTAGACAAAGTTAAAATTTCATCGATTTCATCATCTTTAAAGGCCGGCGAATATGTGCAAATCTCGCCTTTTAAGTATTTTGCAGCGTATTTTGCCTCATGCAAACCGCTACAAGTCGCCCCGTCAAGATAAGAGTTAAGCAAGTCCATCGCTCCGCTAAACGCAAAACCTTTTAATGCGACAAAAATTTTTGCCCCACTTTCATCTTTTACTCTTTTTAAAATCTCCAAATTTTTGCGTAATTTAGCCTCTTCACAAACATAAGCCGGAGTTTTGATCTCAGAAATTTTCATAAGCTTGCCTTTTTAATAAAATTTGAAAGTTACTAAAAAATTTATTTTATAAAATAATCTCCGTCAAAGCTTACAAGTGAGTATTTTCTCTCGTTTCCAAGACTGGCTTTAAGTTCGTCTATGCTTAAAAATTCCAAGCTGTCTGCACCGATATAAGCACAAACTTCTTCACATGTTTTGTTAGCACTGATAAGCTCTTCAAAACTCGGTGTGTCTATGCCGTAACGCTCTGGGAATTTAAGCTCTGGACATGCTACCCTAAAATGAACTTCTTTTGCACCAGCGTTTTTTAGCAAATCAACTATTTTTTTGCTTGTCGTGCCTCTAACTATGCTATCATCGACCACAACGACACTTTTGCCTTTTAAAACTTTGCTCATAGGATTTAGTTTAAGTTTGACTTTGAGATTTCTCATTTCTTGAGTCGGCTCGATAAAGGTTCGTCCAACATAGTGATTACGCACGATAGCTAGTTCAAAACCTATACCGCTAGCATTTGCGTAGCCAAGAGCAGCTGGCACACCGCTATCTGGGACTGGCACAACCAAATCCGCTTTGACCTTGCTTTTTTTAGCCAAAGCTTCACCCATTTTTTTGCGAATTTCATAAACATTTTTGCCCTCGATAACGCTATCTGGACGCGCAAAATAAATATACTCAAAAGCACAAATTCTAGGGTCTGGCTCAAAAAGTTGCACACTTTCGTATTTGTCGCTACCATGTTCAAATATCATCATTTCGCCCGGTCTTACATCTCTTATGAATTCAGCTCCGACAAGATCAAATGCACAAGTTTCGCTAGCTAGTATGTATCCGCCGTCTTTTAACCTACCCAAAGATAGCGGTCTAACGCCCCAACGATCGCGGATAGCAAAGAGTTTATGGCGAGACTGTATAAGAAAACAGTAAGCCCCTTTTATAACATTTAAAGCCGAGATAATGCGGTCTTTTAGGTGTTCGCTGTGATTTCTAGCTATAAGGTGTATGATATTTTCGGTATCCATATTTGTTTGAAATATCGCTCCGTCGGCGTTTAAAAAATTTCTTACCTCGTCTTTATTTACCAAATTTCCGTTATGCACGATAGAAATTTCGCCAAGAGCGTAATTTGCAGCGATAGGTTGAGCATCGCCACTTGAATTTTTGCCGGCTGTGGCATAGCGGTTATGTCCTATCGCCATATCGCCTTTTAGTTTTTTGATGATTTCTTTGTTAAAAACTTCTGTAACTAAGCCATTGCCTTTATAAGTGCTTATTTCGCCCTCATCAACGACGCTTATACCGCTGGCTTCTTGACCTCTATGTTGCATAGAAAATAAAGCGTAATACGCCTTGCTCGCAGCATCTTGCGAATTAATGATACCTACTATCGCACACATGTTTTAGTCCAATCCAAGGCAGTCGTTTATGGAGTATCTGCCATTTTCTTGATCAAATAGCCAAATCGCAGCTTTTATGGCTCCGTTTGCAAAAGTTGCTCGTGAAGTTGCAGTATGGTTTAGCTCGATAAATTCGCCATCATTATAAAAGCCAACCCTGTGTCGTCCGACTATATCGCCACCACGAAGTGCCATAACGGCTATTTTGTCTTTTTCTCTTTCGCCTGTCATACCGCTTCGTCCGGTTATCATAACCTCTTTAAGGTCAAGATCTCTTGCCTTTGCGGCTGAATTTGCAAGGGTAAGTGCAGTGCCACTTGGAGCGTCTTTTTTATGTTTATGGTGCATCTCGACTATCTCGATATCAAAATCCCTTAAAGCCTTTGACGCCGTGCTTACCAAATGGTTTAAGATGGCTACTCCAAGACTCATGTTTGATGCCCAAAGTATAGGCATGGCGTTGCTGGCGGTTTCTATGAGACTTTCGCCCTCATCGCCTAGTCCAGTCGTGCCTATGACTAGCGGTTTTGGGTTGGTTCTAGCGTAGTTTAGTAGATTTATAGTGCCTTGTTTTATAGTAAAATCTATCACAACATCGCAGTTTTCAAAAAGTTCGTCAAGATCTTTGGCGAGTAAAACCGAACTTGGCAAAGGATAAGTTATCTCGTCTATCGCATAAACTACACTAAGTTTTGCGTTTTGAAAATTGTCTAAGCATTTTGCTATCTCATGCCCCATTTTGCCACTTGCTCCGTGGATACCGATACGAATCATAAGCGTCTCCAAATGAAAAATTTTTGTGTGAATTATATTAAAAATGCTATAAAAACTATGTTAAGATGAGCTAAAAATTTGAGCTATTTTTTACGAATTTTCGCAAATTTTATGTGAAATTTCATAAAAAAGCTTAAAATTTTTGCAAAATTTCATAAAATTTGCAAAATTTTAGTGGCAATAAAGCTTGGTTATATTCATGCCATTTGTAAAATACGGCGGATAAGGCATCGCCACGCTAAATGGCAAGGATTTTTTGGATTCTAAGTCTCTGACAATGGTAAATTTATACTCAACCGTGTTTGGTTTGCTGTTGCTGTCGTTAAATAGCCATGAAAAAAGCTTCATACCGCTTGGTTTAAACAAGGCTTCGCCCTTTAAGGTGTCTTTGTTTAACGGTTGGTTTATGAGTTTTACAACAAGGTTGCATTTGCTTATCGTAAATTGCCCAACATTTCGAACTTTACCGCTAAAAACTATGCTTTCATTTCTTAGTATGCGTTGGGATTTTAGATCTTCAAGTTTGCCTTTTTTTGTGTATTTATCAAGCACTATCATCAAAAAGACACTAAGACAAACAGTCACTAAGACATTTGTGAAAAGCAAAGGGAAAAAGATTTTTCTATCTGCTTTAAACGACAAGATAAAAAGCAAAAATGAAATCACGCCTATAACAACAAGCACCAGTATATGAACTATGGAAAAATAATTTGCACTCATTTAAAAACACTCCGTTTTGATAGTGGTATTATAATCAACAAAAGCAAAATTTTCAACATTTGTTTTGACCTCGTGGCTGTAATTTGGAAAAATCGGCTCTTTTACTATGATAGTTTTTTTCGCAAATGGGGTTAGCGAGTTTAAAGCACTTTTCCACGCAGTCGGCGAGGCGACGAAAAAAGACACATCGATCTTGCAAATTTGAAAAATATCTTTTGATTTGTTTGTAAGGTTAAACTCAAGCATTAAATTGTTTGAGTATTGAAGCTGTTTGGTGTAAATCGGACTTATAACGATAGGGCGAAATTTTTCGCCGATAGTGACATTTGCGTAATAAAACAGAAAAAATATCCCGAACAAATCAACAAATATCACTAAAAATCCCACTTGCCACCACCATTTTACGGCAAGAAAAACGCCGATAAAAAAGAAAAATATAAAAGCCAAAATTATCCAACCATATACGAGATAGTCGATAATGTTGGCATTTTCTAAGATGAAAAAAATATCTTGACGCAAATTAGACAGCATGGCTATAAACTTTCAAAAATAAATCAACTTTGTTTTGCTTAAAAGCGTCAAATTTAGGCAAATTTTGGCAAAAAATTTTATCAAATTTGATACAAATTTGATAAAAATTCACGCAGTTTTTGACAAAATTTAAAAAGCCTTTTGCCTCTAAATTTTCATCAAATTTGATCTTAGAAATTTTTGCTAAAAAAGCAAAATAAATAAAGTTGATAAAGCATAAAATTTTATCAAATTTGTTTTGCTTAAAAGCATCAAATTTAGGCAAATTTTGGCAAAAAATTTTATCAAATTTGATACAAATTTGATAAAAATTCACGCAGTTTTTGACAAAATTTAAAAAGCCTTTTGCCCCTAAATTTTCATCAAATTTGATCTTAGAAATTTTTGCTAAAAAAGCAAAATAAACAAAGTTGATAAAGCATAAAATTTTATCAACTTTGTTTTGCTTAAAAGCGTCAAATTTAGGCAAATTTTGGCAAAAAAGTTTTAAAAAAATTTTATCAAATTTGATGAATTTTTTGCCAAAGAAAAGCGAATTTTTGAGCAAATTTGATGTTTGCAAAAAAGGATTTTTATTTGTTGCGTGAATTTTTCTCATCTATGCCACTCATGCCAAATCTTCTAGCTAATTCTTGCTTGATCATATCAGGGTGAATTCCGTGCAAAACGAGTGCCACCATGGCATGAAAGCACAGATCCGCCGCCTCATAAACTACTTCATTTCTTTCTGATTTCATTTTCGAATCGGCAAGTTGGGATTTTTCGATAGGGAGATACTCTTTTAACTCTCGCATAAAACTTGCCTCTTTACACGCCATTATAAATTCCCCAGCCTCTTCGGCGACCTTTTTTAAAATTTGGTTTTCGCCCTTGGCAAAAAGCGAGGCGACATAGGATTTTTCAGGGGTGGAGTTTAGTTTTCTATCTAAGATAACATGATAAAGCTCATCAAGTAGGCTGTATTTTGGTTTTGTGCTTTGTTCTGAAACATTTTTAGCTTTCATGCTATCGTCTAGACGAAATTCCTTTGACTTTTCATTGACATGTTTTACAAAAATTTCGGTTTTATCGTCCTCGTTTAGGTGGAATTCTTGCGATTTTTCGTTTGCGTCCAAAACCGAGGCATTGGCATTAACACCGCCTGCTCTTTGATTCGTATGCTCAACCAAAATTTGAGTTTTATCCTTATCATTTAGGTGAAAATCTTGTGAATTTTCGTTAAGATACTTAACCAAAGTTTGAGTGGAGTTATCATTTAAAGCCGAATTTTGCCTAACTTGTTCTAAATTTGATGTTTCGCAAAGTTCGCCATTTTGTAAATTTATATCCCTAAAAAAGCAGGATTTTTCACCTGTGTGACAAGCTACGCCGCCATTTTGCACCACGCAAAAAAGCAAGGTATCGTTATCGCAGTCTAGTTTGGCAGATACGATTCTTTGGGTGTTGCCACTTTCTTCGCCCTTTTTCCAGATACGATTTTTAGTGCGTGAAAAATAATGCATATAGCCTGTTTTTAGGCTAAGTTCAAGAGCTGTTTTATCCATATAAGCAAGCATCAAAACCTCGTTTGTGCCGTGCTCTTGTACGATAGCTGGAACCAAGGCGCCAACTTTATGCCAGTCTATGTTTATCATATTTTGTCCTTAAAATATTGATTTTTTTATAAAAGCAATTATAATGCCAAATTTTAAAAATTCATGTCAAATTTGCAAATTTTTACATAAAATTTTGTGTAAAAAATTATGATATTACAAAAAATTTAAGAATTATA
>JAILCJ010000065.1 GCA_024680445.1 Campylobacter sp. | reverse complement strand
CGCATTTTAAAGCTAAATTTGATAATTTCTAAACCAAATTTGATAATTTCAGTGTCAAATTTGATAATTTCAAAAGCAAATTTGACAATTCTTTAAAATTTAAAAATCAAATTTGATAATTTAAAAGCCAAATTTGATATTTTCGTCACCCTGTGGATTTTTTTCTTTATCAAATTTGATAATTTCGCTGTCAAATTTGATAAGTTTTCTCACCCTATAAAATCAAATTTGATAATTTCAAAGCTAAATTTGATATTTTCAAAAGCAAATTTGATGCTCTGAAAAATCCACAGGGTGGCAAAAAACTAAAAAACAAATTTGATATCTGCCTTGATAAAATTATTTTAGCTTTGAGTATCAAAATTCTTGCGATTTTGAGTTAAAATTTACGATTTTGCTTGCTTGAAACTAAAAATTTGCTTTTATTTTACTCACTTTGTCTTTTAGACGGCATTATTAAGCCAAATTTTGGCATTATTTTTATAAAATTAACGAATTTTAAGGGGCAAAATTTTATGAATTATCAAGAACTTGCAAAAAGATACCAAACTCCACTTTATGTTTATGATTTTGACTACATTAAAAATCGTTATATCAGCCTAAAAAACGCATTTGCAGGCAGAAAATCTTTACTTTGTTACGCCGTCAAGGCAAACTCAAATTTAAGCATTTTAAAACTTTTGGCTCAACTTGGAGCTGGATTTGACTGCGTAAGCATAGGCGAGGTCAAACGTGCTCTTATAGCCGGTGCAAAAAGCTATCAGATCATTTTTAGCGGAGTTGGCAAAAGCGATGACGAACTTTCTCAAGCCCTAAAAAACGATATTTTGATGATAAATCTTGAAAGTCCAGCCGAAATGGACGCTCTTGAAAAAATAGCACAAAGTCTTGGCAAAAAAGCAAGAATTAGCATAAGAGTAAATCCAAATGTTGATGCCAAAACCCACCCCTACATCTCAACTGGACTAAACGAAAACAAATTTGGCGTTGATATACAATCAGCCAAACAAATGTATATAAAGGCTAAAAATTCCGAATTTTTAGAGCCAATAGGCGTGCATTTTCACATAGGCTCGCAACTTAGCGATCACGCTCCTATCATCGAGGCAGCCGGCATAGTTGCGAAATTAGTCAAAGAGTTAAAAGCCTTAGAAATAGACATCAAATTTTTCGATGTTGGCGGCGGCATAGGCATAAAATACGAAAACGAAACCGAGATAGACCTATACGACTACGCACAAGGCATTTTGGGCGAACTTAGCGGACTTGATGTAAGCATAGTTTGCGAACCGGGCAGATTCATAGTCGGCAACAGCGGAGTTTTGCTAACTAGCGTTTTATATGAAAAATTTAACAAAAACAAACGTTTTGTGATAGTCGATGGCGGTATGAACGACCTTATCCGCCCTAGCCTTTATGAAGCCTATCATGAAATTTCAAGCTTTAACCAAGAAGGCGAAACCAGCCTTTGTGATATAGTTGGACCTATCTGTGAAAGTGGCGATTTTTTCGGCAAAAATGTAAATTTACCACCATGCAAAAATGGAGATTTGTTAGTCATAAAAAGTGCGGGAGCGTATGGATTTAGCATGAGTAGCAACTACAACAGCAGGGCTCGTGCCGCCGAAGTCGCACTAGAAAACGGCAAGGATAGACTTATACGAAAAAGAGAAAGTTTTGATGATCTCATTAGCCATGAAAAGGATTTTTTATAATGCAAGAGATAAATGAACTTCGCCAAAATATCGATAGAATCGACGACGAAATTTTAAATAAACTAAATGAGCGTATGGAATTTGTCAAAAAAATAGGCGAATTAAAACAAAACGCTGGAACGGCGATATATCGTCCCGAACGAGAAAGAGCCATCATAGAAAGGCTAGAACAAAACGCTCGTGGGGGCTTGCTTAACAAGGGTGCGATAGAAGCGATATATTTTGAAGTTTTTGCAGCCAGCAGAAACCTTGAAATGCCCCAAAAAGTCGCTTATCTTGGACCAGAAGGCACCTATACTCATCAAGCCGCCAGAGATAGATTCGGTGCAGTTAGCGAATATTTGCCGCTTGCAACGATAGAGGCGGTATTTACAAAACTAGCTCAAAAAGAGGCAAAATACGGTGTCGTGCCGATAGAAAACAACACAGAAGGTGCCGTTGGAGCAACGCTTGATTGTCTTGCAAGATTTGAAGGCATAAAAATAGTCGCCGAACTTTACCTTGACATACACCATAGTTTCGTTAGCATAAGCGAAAAACTCGAAGATATTAAGGTTATTTACTCTCACCCACAAGGTTACAATCAATGCCGAAAATTCTTAGAAAATCACATGCTTAGCAATATAGAATTTATCCCAACAAAATCCACCGCCCAAGCTGCTTTTATGGCATCGCAACAAAGCCAAAGTGCCGCTATTTGCTCAAAAATAGCCGCCAAACTTTACAATGTGCCGATACTTTACGAAACCATAGAAGACAATATGGCAAATCGCACGAGATTTTTCATACTTAGCGATTTTAAAACCACTAAAACTTCAAATGCCAAAACTTCGGTAGTCGCCAAAACCGACCACCGCCCGGGCGGACTTGCAAATTTGCTTCAAATTTTTAAAAATGAAAATATAAATTTGACAAAACTCGACAGCCGTCCTATAAAACAGCGAGAATTTAGAAGTGCGTTTTATATAGATTTTGAAGGGCATATAGACGATGAAAAGGTGCAAAACGCCATTGATTTGGCGAAAAATTGCGGTATAGAAATCACATGGTTAGGAAGCTATCTTAATGGAGATTTATCATGAAATTTAACAAACATTTAGCGAATTTGCAATGCTACGAGGCTGGAAAGCCCATAGAACTTGTCGTAAGTAAATTTGGTATCGAAGCAAACGAAGTCATCAAACTAGCTAGCAACGAAAACCCTTTTGGCACTAGTCCGGTGGTAAAACTCGCTCTTGCGGAGATGATGGATAAACTACATCTATATCCAGATGATAGTTATTTTCAGTTAAAAGATACTTTGGCTGCAAATTTTGAAGTCGGCACGAAAAATATCATCATAGGTGCCGGAAGCGATCAAATAATAGAATTTTGCATACACGCCAAGGCAAACAAAAAAAATGCTATTTTAACTGCTGGAACCACCTTTGCGATGTATGAAATTTACGCAAAACATGTTGGAGCAAACGTTATAAAAACCAAAAGCCCAACTCATGATTTAAGTGAATTTAAAAAGCTTTATAAACAAAACGCACATAAAATTTCTGTGATATTTTTATGCGTGCCAAACAACCCACTTGGGGATTGCCTTGATGCACGAGAGGTTTATAACTTTATAAGCGAAGTTGGCAAAAACACCCTTGTTGTAATAGACGCCGCTTATAATGACTATGCCAAATTTAAAGATCCTAAAAAAGGCATAGATCCAAGATATATTTGCAAAAACTTTAAAAACGCCATTTATCTTGGCACTTTTTCTAAGTCTTATGGACTTGGCGGTATGCGTATAGGATACGGCATAGCCAAAAGATCTATCATAAACGAACTTGGCAAACTTAGAGCACCTTTTAATATCACGAATCTTAGCCTAAAAGCCGCCACCATGGCACTTTTTGATAAAGAATTTGTAAAAGCAGGCATACAAAACAACTTTGAACAAATGCTTCGCTATGAAGAATTTGCCAAAACACATGGAATAGAATTTTTACCAAGCTATACAAATTTTATAGTTTTCAAATTTGATAAACAAAACGCAAGTCAAATCGCAAATAAACTCTTGCAACAAGGCATTATTTTGCGAGATATGAAAAGCTATGGACTAAATGCACTTCGTATCACGATAGGCACGCCAGAGCAAAACGATAAAGTATTTGAAAAATTAGATGAAATTTTAAAGTGAGATTATGGATTTTAAGGCCTTATTTCAACAAGTTGCAGGACTAGTTCAAAAATTTAGTCTAAGACAAAAAATAGTCATCGCATCCTCCGTTGTCGTTGTCGTTGCATTTTTGGTTTTTCTTAGCCTTTATAAAAGCAATAAAGGCGACGACTATGCCGGTTATAGCGTACTTTTTGAAAATGTAAGTCCAAGCGATTCTGCTTTAATAGTTGAACAATTAAACAAAGACGGGGTTAAATATAAACTAGCCAACGAGGGCACGATTTTAGTGCCTAGCGGAGATGTTTATAAAGAAAGAATTTCTGTTGCTACACTTGGAATTCCAAAAGATAGCAAGGTTGGTTTTGAAATTTTCGATACCCACGAATTTGGAGCCACAGACGAAGAACAAAGGGTAAAATACCAAAGAGCTTTGGAGGGCGAATTAGCCAGAACCATAGAAAGTTTGGCACCTATAAATAAAGCAAGAGTTAGCATAGCCATACCAAAAGATAGCGTTTTTACCGAAAGAAAAGTCCCACCAACAGCGTCTATCGTGGTTGAACTTCGTCCAAACACAAGCCTGAATCAAAGGCAAATTTTTGGTATCAAAAACCTAGTTTCAGCGGCAGTAACTGGACTAAATATAGAAAATGTCAAGATAGTAAGTAGCGACGGCATAGCACTTGGCGAAGAAGACGGCGGTTTTGATAGTGAAGTTATCGCTCAACAACTTCGTTATAAAAGAGAATTTGAATCAAATTACGAACAAAAAATCATCAAAGTTTTATCGCCGATAGTTGGTGGCAGCGAAAGAGTGGTTGCTAAGGTAAATATAGAATTTGATTTTGACAAAAAAGACAGCCAAAGTGAATTTTACGATCCAAACAATGTCGTTAGAAGCGAAAGCAATATAGAAGAAAAACGTCAAGGAAGTTCGCCTGGCGATATAGGTGGCGTACCCGGAGCAGTTAGCAACATAGGCCCAGTCGAGGGCTTAAACGATTCAAAAAGCGTTGAACAATACAACAAAAGCTCTCAACAAACAAATTATGAAATTTCAAAAAAGATAACCACCACAAAGGGACAATTTGCAAGCATAGTAAGGGTTAGTGCCGCCGTCGTGGTTGATGGCTCGTATCAGCCTAAAAAAGACGAGGCTGGAAACCCAACAAGCGAATACGAATACATCCCACTTACTCAAGAACAAAAAAATTCCATTACCAAACTTATCCAACAAGCCATCGGTTTTAACGCCGAACGTGGCGATGTTGTAAGCCTTGATAATTTCGAATTTAAACTAAGCAAAGACGATACTCCACAAGACAAAATGGATACCATAATGAAACATTATGTTTTCCCATTTATGCCTTTGTTAAAATATCTTTTTGCGATTATTTTGCTATATATTTTCTACAAAAAAGTCATAGTACCATTTATGCAAAAGATGATAGAAGAAGAAAAAGACGAAGAGCAAAATATCGAACCTGATCTTGAAGAACTAGAAATAGACGATGAAGATAGCGTCGAAAAACTAAAAGCAGCTAGAAAAAAAGTCGAGGACCAACTTGGCATGAGCGGGGACTTCAACGAAGATGAGTTAAAATACGATGTCTTGATAGAAAAAATGAAAACTATCATACAAGAAAGAAACGAAGAAATTTCACTTTTACTTCAAGACCTTATCAAAAACGACACGGACTTTAATATGCGTAAGGATAACTAATGGGCATTAAACTTACCGAACAGCAAAAACAACTTTATGATGACTTGTCTATGCCAGAAAAAATAGCCATTTTGCTTATCCAACTTGGCGAAGAATCTACAAGTATGCTTTTTGCTCACATGGATATCGAAGTCATAACCGAAATTTCAGGCTATATAGCCACGGCAAAAAATATAGACAAAGCAGTTGCCGGTGCGATAATGGAAGAATTTTACGCTCTCATGCAGTCAAATCAATATGTAAAAAGCGGTTCTTTGGAGTATGCAAAAGAAATTTTATATAAAACCTTTACCCCAGATGAAGCACAAAAAATTCTCGATCGCCTTGCAAAAAGCATGGAAAATAACAAGAGTTTTGGCTATCTTAACAAAATCAAACCTCAACAACTATCCGACTTTATCGTCAAAGAACACCCTCAAACCATCGCCCTTATCCTAGCACACATGGACGCAACCGGTGCTGCCGAAACGCTTGGATACTTCCCAGATGATTTGCGAAGCGATGTTGTTATCCGCATGGCAAACCTTGGCGATATCAGCCCTTCTGTCATCAAAAGGGTTTCAGCCGTTCTAGAAACCAAGCTAGAAAGCTTGACTTCTTACAAAGTCGAAGTTGGCGGTCCAAGAGCGGTTGCTGAAATGCTTAACCGCTTGGGTCAAAAAGCATCAAAATCAACTATCGAATACATCGAAAAAGAGGACGAAAAACTCGCAACCACTATCAAAGAACTTATGTTTACCTTTGAAGATATCAACACTCTTAATGATATTGCGATTCGTGAAATCCTTAAAAATGTCGATAAAAAAGACCTTATGGTCGCACTCAAAGGCTCTGGCGATGCACTAAAAGAAAAATTTCTTGCAAATATGTCTCAACGTGCATCCGAAGCTTTCACAGAAGAAATGGGTTACCTTGGCGCCGTGCGTGTCAAAGATGTCGAAGAGGCACAACGTCGCATAGTCGAAGCCGTCCAAGCTCTTGCAGAACAAGGCGTCTTCCAAGTTGGCGAAGCAGATGAGATGATAGAATAATGAGAAGTAGCGTAATCACAAGCAAAGAAAGCGAATCGCATTTTGTTGCGAATTATAGATTCAAGGTGTTAGGCTCACAAGAGCACAATCGCCGTGCAAGCGATAAAATAGCCACAAATTCCGAGCCAAAAACAAGCGAAGAAGAAGTCGAAAAGATCGATGTCATCCCACAAGAAGCACCGATACCACAAGCTAGTCAAGAAACAGAGCAAAGCCCTAAATTTGATTCTGGTTTTGTAGAAGAATTGCTTAAAAAAACGGACGAATTAAGCTCAAATATCATTAAACTTCAAATGCAAATCGAAAATCAAGAAAACGAATTTAACAATAGACTACAAGCCGAAATCGCTCGTGCCAAAGAAGACGGTATAGCCGAAGGCAAGGCACAAGCGGACGAAAAATTTCAAGCCGAAATTTCGCAATTAAACGAAAAATTTAATTCATCTATCGCAAAACTTACAGATTTTTATAACAAGCTAGAAGAATTTTTACAAAAAAGCGAAGGCGAAATGGCGGACGCTGCGATAAAAGTCGCCAAAGAAGTCATACAAAAAGAAATCACCGCAAATTCAAGTGCAGTGGCATTTTCTTTATCAAAAGCCTTGATGAATCAGCTAAAAGATGCAAAAAATATTACCCTAAGGCTAAATCCAGCCGATACCATTTTTGTTGGCGAAAAATTTGCCCAAAATCCTCACATAAAAATTCAAGCCGATGATGCCATAAGCAAGGGCGGAGTAGTCATCATTAGCGATGTTGGAAATATCGAAGGCTCGGTTGAAAATCGCCTTGAAAAATTAAAGAGTTCTATGAAATGAGCGAAATAATAAATATAAAAAATTTAGACATAAAAGGCTTAAACGAACTTTGTTCTAAACTTAGAAAACGTATCATACAAGTCGTTAGCCACAATGGCGGACACCTTAGCTCAAACATGGGAGCGGTCGAACTTATAGTCGCCATGCACTATGTTTTTGACGCCCAAAACGATCCCTTTATCTTTGATGTTAGTCACCAAAGTTACGCCCACAAACTCTTAACCGGACGCTGGGACGAATTTGAAAGCTTACGCAAATTTGGTGGCATAAGCGGTTTTACCAAGCCAAAAGAAAGCAAATTTGATTATTTTATAGCCGGACACAGTTCGACTTCTATCAGCCTTGCAGTCGGTGCCGCAAAAGCCATAAAACTAAAAGGTGAAAACAGAATTCCAGTCGCTTTAATAGGCGATGGCTCCATGAGTGCCGGCATGGTTTATGAAGCCCTAAACGAACTAGGCGATAGAAAATACCCCTGTGTCATCATACTAAACGACAATGAGATGAGTATTAGCAAGCCAATAGGTGCCATTAGCAAATACCTAAGCCATATCATGGCGGGCGAAGCATATCAAAAATTTAAAAGCGGAGTTGAAAAACTGCTAACTTATATGCCTGATTCGGCAGCTTACATGGCTAGACGAGCAGAAGAAAGCATAAGGTTGATTACTCCGGGAATTTTATTTGAAGAGCTAGGACTTGAATACATAGGACCAGTGGACGGACACGATATATCCGAGCTTATCTCAACATTTACCACGGCAAAATCCATGAAAAAACCAGTCATCGTTCATGCCCAAACCATAAAGGGCAAGGGCTATGAAAAAGCCGAAGGTTATTATGCAAACTGGCATGGTGTCGGACCTTTTGATATACAAAGCGGAGAAAGTATCAAAAAAAATAGCGATAAAAAATCAGCAACTGAAATTTTTAGCGAAAATTTGCAAATTTTAGCCGCCGAACATAAAGATATCGTTGGCGTAACGGCTGCAATGCCAACTGGCACAGGCATGGAGGCTTTGATAGAAAAATACCCTCACCGCTTTTGGGATGTCGCCATAGCCGAACAGCACGCCGTAAGCTCAATGGCTGCAATGGCAAAAGAAGGCTTTAAACCCTTTGTTGTAGTGTATTCGACCTTTTTACAAAGGGCCTTTGATCAAATTTTACATGACGGAGCGATTTTAAATTTAAATATGACCTTCGCTATGGATAGAGCCGGAATCGTGGGCGAAGACGGTGAAACTCATCAAGGCGTTTTTGATATAGCTTACTTGAATCTCATACCAAATTTGACGCTTTTTGCACCAAGATCGCAAACAAATTTTATGAAAGTTATGGAATTTGCATACAAATTTAAAGGCATTAGTGCGTTTAGATATCCAAGGGGTGCGTTTATATATGAAGAAAACGAGGCAAAAGACTTATGCTACGCCAAAGGCGAGTGGCTGGTAAAAAGCCAAAGTGATAGGGCATTTATAGGCTATGGAAATGGCGTTGGCAAGGCAAATTTGCTAATACAAAAAGGACTTGACGCCAACCTTGTTGATTTGGTTTTTGCAAAACCACTAGATAGCGAACTTTTGCTAGAATTAGCAAATAAATGCAAAAAATGGTACATTTTTAGCGATAGTGCCAAAAAAGGTGGCATAGGCGAAATTTTGGCTGGATTTTTGCAAGAACATAAAATTTTAGATGTTAGCATAACAAGTTTTGAATACGATGATAGCTTTATCACACACGGCGAAACAAAGCTAGTTGAAGCAAGTTTGGGACTTAGCTTAGAGGACTTGGAGCAAAAAATCTCAAAGGATAATTAATATTATTTAATAAACACATAAGCATAGATTTGATAAATTATGCAAAAAAATTTTAAGGAAAGTCTATGCCTCATGTTGCATTATTAAAAAGCAGAAAACTCAAAGTCACACCACAAAGACTAAGCGTTTTAAAAGTTTTAGATCATCATACCCACCCAACCATAGACGAACTATACGATGAAATTCGCAAAGAAAACCCTTCTGTTTCACTTGCTACCGTTTATAAAAATTTAAACACTTTAAAAGACGAAGGGCTTGTGGTTGAAGTAAATATGATAAATCAAAAACCACGTTATGATATCTACGAACATCCGCATATTCATGTTGTTTGCGAAAATTGCGGCGAAGTCATGGATATAAGCCACGAAGAAGCCGAACTTAGCTATTTTAAAAACATGATCGAAAAAAAAATAGGAAATTTTGTAGATAGAGTCAGTGTAGTTTTGAGTGTAAAAAATTGCGAAAAATGTAAGTAATAACTTGCTATTAAGCCAGCACTTGCTAAAATAATACATTTTCATAAAAGGTGCTTTTGTGGCTTTAAAGATAAAACGCAGATTTTTACTCAAAGACGATAGTTTAATAGTATTTTTGTCAAAAAATGGCGTAAATTTCTCATATCAAATTTGCGAGAATTTTTACCTTGATGAGAAAATTTACAAAAAATTAGACGGAGTGTATCTTTGCGAACAAAACTTCGACATAGTCCCTATCTCAAAGCAAGAATACTATCAAGCACAAAAACACGCAAATTTCACATTTAGCAAACAAATTTATGGCTTTAAGCTAAACAACAACCCAGTAAAAATAGAAATCTACGACGGCGAATTTAGCGGAACTTGCGTGCTTAGCATTGATTTTGTAGATGAAATTTTTGGGGTGTATTTTAAACCCTATGCCTTTTTGCAAGAATTTATCAAATTTGAAATCACCAACAAAAAAGAATTTAATGAAGCCTATATAGAACAAAATGGTTTAAGCGACGAAAAATTCGACCTTGCAAACGCTTTTTATGTGCTTAAAAATCACCAAATTTCACTTTATTTTCCACCAAATTTAGCCACCAAAGACGCCATAGCGACACTTTGTTTTAAACTTTGCTTTGAAATTTATGCCCTAAACAGATCATATATCCAAGACGCCGACACTCAAAAATTTCTAAAAATCGCGAAAAAGCTAAAAACTTGCAAAATTTTACTTGAACTTTTTAGCAACGCCTTTGATGAAAAAACGATTTTATTTTTTATAAACAAAATACAACATTTAACTTTGCTAATTTCACAAAACGAAAACATACTAAAAGCTCTTGTTTTGCTAGATGATATAAAAGGCAGTGCGTGGATGAGTAAGCTACTAGAACATGCACTTGAAAATGCGAATCAAGAAGCCATGGCTTGTATAAATCAAACGGATTTTTTAAAAGATTTTGAGCTATTTTTAAGCGATACAAGCGATTTTTTTGCAGGACCTACAGCAAAAATCAAAATTTATGCAAGAATTTTTTATGAACTTAGAAAAGAGCTTTTAAAAGCCATTAAAATTTACAACAAACTTAGCGAGGATAGCGAAAATTCAAGCTTTTTTCTGGCATTAGATCAAAGCATGAAAGTGCAAATTCTCTTTGAAAATTTCTATGATTTTTTAAAAGAACAAGACGAAATTTATATTTTTAACAAAAAACTCAAAAAATCTCTTAGCAAACTTTACACTTATGAAAATCTTTTAGATTTTACACAAAAAGCCGGAGATGATAGCGATAGCGAAAAGTTAAAAGCCAAAATTTACGCAAAAATTTATAAAATAAGACACAAAATTTTGAAATTTGGCAAGAATTTTAAAGCTATCGGCTTAAAACACTCCAAAAATTTAAAAATCTCTTATCAAAAGGCATAAAATTTTTATGGAAAAACAAGAAAAAATCGTAGAAATGTTTAACGATATCGCCCCAACTTACGATGTTGCAAACAGAGTAATGAGTATGGGCGTCGATATTAGTTGGCGAAAATTTGCTTGCGAGCATAGTCTAAAAAAATTCATAGGCAAAAATATCTGCATAGTCGATGTTGCTTGTGGAACTGGCGATATGATGGGTATTTGGAGAGATATCGCTGCTAAACTTGGAGTAGGACTTGAAAGTCTTATCGGCGTAGATCCTTCAAATGGCATGCTAGAAGTCGCAAGAAATAAATTTAAAGACTTCAAATTTATTCAAGCCTTTGCAGACAATATCCCACTCCAAAGCCAAAGCACGGATATTTTAAGCATAAGTTACGGCATAAGAAATGTAGTTGCAAGAAAAGAAGCCCTAGCAGAATTTAACAGAGTGCTAAAAATAGGCGGCTATGTCGTCGTGCTTGAATTTACCAAACGCAAAAAATCAGGCTTTTTAACCGCACTTCGTGACTTTTACCTAAGCAAAATTTTACCGATAATCGGCGGTTTTATCTCCAAAAACAAAGAAGCCTATGAGTATTTACCAAACTCGATAGAAGGCTTTTTGGACGCAAAAAGCTTTTGCGATGAGTTGCACGAAGCCGGTTTTGATATCGAAGTTTGCCGTGGATTTAGCATGGATATCTCTACGCTTTTCATCGCTAGGAAAGTTAATGAAATTTAATTTTTCAAGATCAAATTTGATAAATCATCGGGTTTTTAAATGCTAAAAAATCAAATTTTAAAGGGCGATTGTCGCGAAATTTTAAAAAGATTGCCAGATGATAGCATAGATCTAATTTTTGCCGATCCACCATACTGGATGCGAGTAGACGGAGTTTTAAATCGTCCAGAAGGTGGCGAATTTGACGGCTGTGATGATGAGTGGGACAGAGATTTTAAAAACGATGATGAATATATCAAATTTAGCCGTGAGTGGCTTAGCGAGTGCAAGAGAGTTTTAAAGCCAAACGGCTCATTTTGGCTCATCGGCGGTATGCAGTGCATTTATAGCCTTGGCGGACTTATGCAAGAGCTTGGATTTTGGTTTATAAATGATGTCATTTGGCAAAAAAGCAATCCAACGCCAAATTTTATGGGAACAAGGCTAAATAATTCGCACGAAACGCTTATTTGGGCGTGCAAAGATAAAAAAGCAAAATTTACATTTAACTACAAAACCGCAAAAGAGTTAAACAAAGAAAATGTCTTAAATTTCGATAAGGGCGAAAGAAAACAGTTAGGTTCGGTTTGGAAATTTACGCTTTGCAGCGGAAACGAACGTTTAAAAGATGAAAACGGAGCGAAACTTCACTCCACGCAAAAACCCCTAGCCTTGCTTTATCGTATCATAGCCATTAGCTCAAAACTCGGCGACACCGTGCTTGATCCTTTTGGCGGAACCATGACAACAGCGGCGGCGGCAAAAAAACTTGGACGAAATTTTATAATGATAGAAAAAGACGAAAAATATATCAAATTTGCTAAAAAAAGGCTTGAAAATATCAAATTTGATGATGACGATATATGTAAAGCCAAATTTGATGAAAAGCCACCAAAGGTAAGCATGGGCGAAATGATAGAGGCTGGGTATTTTAAAAACGATGAAAAATTTTATCTTAAAAACAGCGATAAATTCGCTATTTTAGACAAAAACGGCAAATTAAATTTTCAAAACAAAAACTACGATATGCACAGCCTTGCCGCCATTTTTAAAGAGGCAAAATCTAGCAGATTAAACGGCTTTGAATACTGGCAAGTGCTAAGAGAGGGCAAAAAAATCAGCATAAATTTGATAAGAGAAAAATACCGCAAGGATAAATATGCTAAGTGTTAGCGATTTAAATGAAAAAGCAAAGGCTTTGCTAGAAGCAAATATCGGTTTTGTCGAAGTTAGTGGCGAAATTTCACGCCTTACAAAACATGGTTCGGGGCACTGGTATTTTACGTTAAAAGATGAAAAATCAGCTATAAGTACGGTTATGTACCGCTTAAATAATACCAAACTTCGCTTTGAAGTAAAAGACGGCATGAGCGTCGTAATTTACGGCAAAATTTCGATATATGGCCCATCTGGTAGCTATCAACTCATAGCCCAAACTCTTAATGTCAGCGGTGAAGGCGAACTCGAAGTCGCATTTAAACAACTCAAAGAAAAACTAGCCAAAGAAGGGCTTTTTGAACCTTCTTACAAAAAACAACTACCGCTTTTTGCCAAACGCATAGCCCTTGTAACTTCGGCAACTTCGGCTGCCTTGCAAGATATGCTTCGCATTACTCAAAGTCGCTGGAAGGCAAGTAAAATTTTTATCTTTGACGCTTTAACACAAGGTGCCAACGCCCCTGCTTCTCTCATCAATGCCTTGCAAAAAGCCGATAATTTTGGCGTAGATGTGATAGTTTTGGCACGTGGAGGCGGAAGCAGAGAGGATCTGTGGTGCTTTAATGATGAAAATTTGGCTAGGCAAATTTTTGCTTGTAAAACCCCTATTATCAGTGCTATCGGACACGAGATAGACTATGTTATAAGCGATTTTGTGGCTGATTATCGAGCTCCAACACCAAGCGCTGCCATGGCAGAACTTTTACCAGATGAAAACGCCATTTTTCAATATCTCGATGAACTTGATGACAAATTTGATAAAAACATCAAGCAAAAAATCGAAACTTTATCATACAAATTAAACATGCTTGGATCCAAATTTTCACCCATGGCTTTAAAGGCTAGAATAGACCTTGTTGTAAACGAAACTAAGGTGCTTGGCGAAAGATTAGATATAGCTTTAAAAAACAAATTTACAAAATTAAAATTGCATTTAGATAGATTGCAAATTGCCTTTGACGCAAAGGCGAAATTTTTTGAAAGCACCAAGGATTTGGCTCAAATTCACATAAACGGCAAAAACGCCGATCTTATGGAGCTAAAAATCGGCGATGAAATAAGCATTATAAAACAAGACGGCATAAGAAACGCCGTAATAACAAAATAGGAGTAAAAATGAAAAGAAAGATAAATTTTAGTGCGGGCCCAACTGGTTTACCACTTGAAGTTTTACAAAAAGCACAAGCCGAATTTGTCGATTTTAACGGCTTTGGTGCGTCTGTCATGGAGATAAGCCACCGCTCAAAAACCTACGAAGAAGTGCATTTTGGAGCCATGGATAAGATACGCAAACTTTACGGTATCGGCGACGAATACGAAATTTTATTTTTGCAAGGCGGAGCACATTTGCAATTTGCCATGGTGCCTTACAATCTTTTTAAAGGCGGCGTAGCACAATACGCAAACACGGGCGTTTGGACGAACAAAGCCATAAAAGAAGCAAAACTAATGGGCGTAAATGTCGAAGTCGTTGCCACTAGCGAAGATAGTAAATTTGATCGCATACCGCAAGTAAATTTTAGTGGCGATGCCGATTATTGCTACATTTGCTCGAACAATACCATTTATGGCACACAGTATCAAACTTTGCCAAAAAGCAAGGCACCGCTAGTCGTAGATTCATCTAGTGACTTTTTTTCAAGACCGCTTGATTTTAGCGATATAGGCATGATTTACGGCGGAGCACAAAAAAATGCAGGGCCAAGTGGCGTAACCATAGTTATAATCCGCAAAGACTTGATAGATCGTGTCTGGACGCAAAATGTTCCAACTTTTTTACGTTATAAAACCCACGCAGACGCAAAATCCCTTTACAACACACCGCCAACTTTTGGCATTTATATGCTAAATTTGACTATGCAATGGCTTTTGGATCTTGGCGGTTTAAAAGCCGTTCAAGCACGAAACGAACAAAAAGCAAAACTTGTTTATGACGCCATAGATAATTCTGGCGGTTTTTATCTAGGACACGCACAAAAAGCCGACAGATCGCCTATGAATATCAGCTTTAACATAGCAAAAGGCGAGGATTTGGAGGCTAAATTTGTTCAAGACGCCTTGGATAAAAATATGCTTGGTCTTAAAGGTCACCGTTTGCTCGGTGGTATCAGGGCTTCACTTTATAATGCAGTTAGTATCGAGGACGCTAAAATTTTGGCTGATTTTATGGCAGAATTTGCGAAAAAACACGGCTGATGAACGAGAATCCGCTTTATTTAAAAAACCAAATTTTAACCTACATAGGCAACAAACGTGCCTTGCTTGGGCTGATCGAGCAAGGCGTGAGCTATGCAAAGGATGCTTTAAACAAAGACAAATTTAGCGTTGGGGATTTATTTGCAGGCTCTGGCATAGTTTCAAGATACCTAAAACAACACGCAAATTACATAGTTGCAAACGATTTAGAACTTTATTCAAAGATAGTAAATGACTGCTATCTTTACAACGCAGATGAAGAGTTTAAAGAGCATTTAAAGGCGTCTTTTCGAGCGTTTTTAAGACGAGTTAGACAAGATCTACAACCGGGTTTTATCACCGAACTTTACGCACCAAAAGACGACCTTGACATACAAGCAAACGAAAGGGTGTTTTACACGAGAAAAAATGCGATTTTTATAGATTCTGTGATGAGAGAGATAAAAAAACTTCATCCAGACATGCAAAAATTTTTCATAGCACCCTTGCTTTACGAGGCTAGCACGCACGCAAACACAGGGGGAGTTTTCAAAGGTTTTTACAAAAATAGGCAAAATATCGGACAATTTGGGGGCGAAGGACGAAACGCCTTAAAACGAATTTTGGGCGAGATAAAACTGCCTTTGCCAGTTTTTTCAAATTTCAATGTGCCCTATTCGGTATATGACATGGACGCAAATCGCTTAGTTAACGAGCTTGACAAGCTAGATATTATCTACCTTGATCCGCCTTATAACCAACACCCTTATGGTTCAAATTATTTTATGCTAAACCTTATCGCAAGATACAAAAAACCAGAAAAAATTTCAAAAGTTGCAGGCATTAGCACAGATTGGAATCGCTCGGTTTATAACCAAAAGGCAAAGGCTGGGGAGGCATTTTTTGACTTGATTAATAAATTAAAAGCAAAAATCGTGCTTATATCGTTTCACTCCGCAGGTTTTATAAGTTAGGCAGATTTTGCAGCAAATCTCAAACACCTTGGCAAACTGCAACTTTTCGAGCAAAGATACAACACATTTCGTGCCAGCAGAAACCTAAAAACCAGAAGTATTTATGTAAACGAATATCTTTATGTCTTAGAAAAAATATAAAATTTGCCAAAATTAATTTTTGGCAAATTTCTAATTTTTAATCAATCTTTTCAAGAATACTACAAATTTTATCTTTTTGATCGAGCAATTCTTTTCCTATGGCTATGAAATTTGGGCATATTAAGCCATTTTTTGTACTATAGTCAATAGGCTTTTTATCTTTTACGCTAAGTACTTCGCCACCAGCTGTTCTTAACAAGGCTTCTCCTGCTGCATTATCCCAAAGCGAACTTGGATAGAATCTAACGTAAATTCCGCCACCTTCGCAAATTCGGCAATATTTTATAGCAGAACCAACACGAATTATTTCAAAGCCAAATTCTTTTGACAAGGCCTCGGCGGCTGGCGATGCCTTGTGTGCGCCTATGTAAATTTTGCCGAAATTTTCTTTTTTTGCTTCGCATAAATTTTGTTTTTGGCTTAAAATTCCATCGGCGTAAATTTCTTTATAAACCGTGTTATTATCATTGTAAAAAATCTCATTGCTTTGTGGTATCATGATAACGCCAAGCACTGGGGTGTCGTTTTTTACTAAGGCTATACAAACGCTAAATCCTCCGTCTCGGCGGATAAAATTTTTTGTCCCGTCAAGGGGATCAACCACCCAAAAATAATCTTCATTTTTTAACTCATCATAATTTAAAATTCGTTCTTCGGAGCAAATTTTAAAGCCACTTGGCTCTAAATTTTGAATAATAACTTGATTTGCGGCAAGATCGGCACTTGTAACTGGGGATTTATCACTTTTTTGCCAAGATTCAAAATCATCATAGTGTTTTTTTATCTCCAAAGACGCCTTTATGGCAGCTTCTTTGGCTAGTTCAAGATAGAATTTCATTTTGTCTCCTTTTTTGCAAATTTAATACAATTTTGATCATAATCATAGCAAAAACAGCCTCAAAAAGACTTGCTAAGATAAAAGACGAATAATAACTTTCGTCTATATTTCCTGATTTATAAGCGATAGTAGCGGCAGCAACTAACAAAGTTAAAGGCATGCAGTGCGATAAAGCATAAAGCAAAGTGGCTTTGAGTTTTAGGTAATTTATAAAGATCAAACTACTTATAAAACGGCAAACTATCATGCAAATTATTATGAAAAAGGTTGTTTTTATAATTTCAAGGTCTAGTATTTTTTCAAGTTTTAGAGTTGAACCTATATAAATAAAAAAGATAGGCACCAAAAAGCCAAAACCGAAGTTACCGAGTTTTTGTGGCAAATCTGTTTTGTGATCGAAAAAAGTCGCTATAAACATGCCTGCCACGAAGGCCCCAAAGGCAACTTCTAAACGCAAATAAACCATGGTTGCGATTATAAACAAAAATAAGGCTATACTTAGTCGCACATCTTTTTCGTTTTTATCGTATTCTGGCATAAGCACGACTTTAAGGGAGGGTAGCCACCAAAATAGCACATCAAGCAGTTTAAAACCGAGTATGCTAAGTCCCAAAAATATCACAAGATACAAGATGCTAAACCAAAATTCTCCAAAGGTGCCAAAACTAAAATACGCCGAAACTATCGTTAGCAACACTATACTAAGCACTTCGCCAAGAGATCCAACAAGCATGGATAAATTTAACCACTCATTGTCTCTGCCATGCTCTTTGATAAGGGCAAAAATCATTCCAACGCTCATTATCGGTATGATAATGATAAAAAGCGGATGCAAGCCAAAAACTGCCGTAACAATGGTTGCCAAAATATAAAGCAAGGCAAGATAAGCTATGGTTAAACGCACAACTCGCCTTGACATTTGCAAAAACATTTGCATATCCACTTCCATACCAGCTAAAAACATCAAAAAATAAAAGCCAACATCGCTTACTAGCTTAAATTCTGGCGAATGAGTAAGAAAACCAACATTGCCAACTATCACGCCCAAAATTATCTCAACAGGGGCGATCGGTAGCTTAAAAAGGCGTGAAAAATACGGAGATATGAAAATAATACTAGCCAAAGTTATAAGTGTTAATAAAGTGCCTTCTTGCAAAACCGTCCTTTAAAAATTTCGTGATTATACTATAATGAAAGTTTTGTTTTTATTAAGAAAATTTACAAATTATTAGATTTTTAGCTAGAATAACGCAAAAAATTCAAAGGATTGGCATGGGCCAGAACAAAGAAGTAAAGGATTACTACGATAAATTTCCGTATTTTTCGGCTGCTTTTGTCGATTCGTCCCCTATACGACTGCATGCAATAGCCAAATTTTTAAAAGCCCGTCCAACACCAACCAAAACGGCTAGGGTTTTAGAGATTGGCGGATCGTATGGTGGTAATATCTTGCCCTTTGCCGTACACAACAAAGATGCCGAAGTTATCGGTATAGACATATCAAAAACCCAAGTAAATATCGGAAACGAGATCGCCTTACAAATGGGTGTTAAAAATTTTCAAATGCTACAAAAAGACATACTTTCGCTTAGTGATGAAAATATAAAATTGCTTGGCAAATTTGATTATATCATCGCTCATGGCTTTTATAGCTGGGTTAAAGACAATGTTAAAAACGCACTTTTGGCTATGATTAAAATTTTACTAAAACCGCACGGAGTAGCCTTTGTATCGTACAATACCTATCCGGGTTGGCACTCGCTTGATATCATGCGTGATTTTATGCTTTTTGTTAGCAAAGAAAAAAAAGGCGTGAGAAAACTTGAAATTTCAAAAAATGAACTTGAATTTTTTGCCGACTTTGTAAAAGCAAATTTGCCTTATGCCAAAGATGAAATTTATATCGCAAATCTAAATATGCTTAAAGTTCAGCTTGAATTTTTGCATGAAATTTTAAAAGAGGGCAAAAATGATTATTATATTTCGCATGAATTTTTGGAGCCAACAAATGATGCGGTGTATTTTTATGAATTTGCACAAAAACTCAAAATTTTAGGGTTATCTCATCTTAGCGAAGCAAGTTTAGACGATATATTTTTTCCCGGCATCGGCATAGGCAAATACGATAATCACATCAATGCAAATTTTAAAAGCAAGGTCGATAGGGAGCAAATGCGTGATTTTATGCTAAATCGCTCGTTTAGAAAAAGCATAATCGTACACAAAGAAAATGTCGATAGCGAACAAGATATTCAAATCGGCATAGACGACTTTGTGGGTATAAATTTCATTGCAAAAATCACTCAAAAAGATGACAAATTTTATATAAAAGACGAAGTTTTAAATTCTAAATTTGAAAAATTTTATAAAAAAGCTATGAAACTTTATCCTTCAAGCGTTGGGCTAAAAAATTTTGACGGCAAGGTTTGCCAAGACGGCATGGACGCATTTTTAAGCATAATCTCAAATTCAAATGTCATACTGACTGGCAAAAAATTTCAGTGTTTGCGTTATGAAGCTGGCAAAACTAGGCTAAAAGAGTGCGTTGTAGGCTATGTTAGCTATTTTGCCTCTACCAAAAAACCGGTTATCTTAATGGCAAACGAATTTAACGAAAAAGTCGAACTAGACGACATGGGAGCAAAAGTTGCCTTGCTTTTTGATGGCAAAAATAGCATAGATGATATAGTTACAAAATTTCGCTTGCTCTTTCAAAAAGAATTTGACACAGATGTAAATATCAGCGATGCAAACGAATATGTTTTAAAAGTCAAAGAAAGCTTGGAAAACGCATTTTTTCTTGAAAAATTTTAGATATCAAATTTGATTTTTTTCTTATTTTAAATTTAAAAATTCTTATTTTTGCC
>JAILCJ010000058.1 GCA_024680445.1 Campylobacter sp. | reverse complement strand
GTCTATCAAATTTGCTTTGAATTTTGAGATAAATTTAAAAATTTTCGAGATTTTTTGCGAGGGATATAAGTAAGAATTTAAGCTTTGCCCTCGCCGAAGCGAGGGAAAAGTTTTATAAACCTTCAAAAGGGTTTGTAACTACATCTTTGCGATCTACTATATAAGGTATTATCGCAGCGTGACGAGCACGTTTGATAGCTTTTTCAACCATTTCTTGGTATTTTTTGCTAGTGCCAGTTAAACGTCTTGGCATGATTTTGAATCTTTCAGACAAGCAATACTTCAAAAGTGAAGTGTCTTTATAGTCTATAAATTCGATTTTAGCCTCTGTGTATTTGCAATATTTGCGTGAATATTTTCTTTTTTCTGCCATTTGTTATCCTTTTTTAAAATGGTACATTATCGTCGCCGTTATCGTATTTATCGGCATCGACATCTATTTCTTGGACTTTATCATAATCAGGCTTGCTAGCATTTTGTTTTTGAGCAGCTTGGCTATAAGAATTTTGGTTGTAGCTGTTATTGTAACTGTTTTGGCTATAAGAATTTTGGTTATAGTTTTGGTTATAACCGCCATTTTGATTGTAGCCACCGTTATTTTGATTATAGTTTTGGTGATTGTTATAACCGCCACTATTTTGGTTGTAGCCTTGATTTTGATTAAATCCACCTTGATTGTTTGGATTCGAGCCTAGCATTTCCATACTTTCAACGACTACGCTGTGTTTTGAGCGATTTTGTCCGTTGTTATCGGTCCATTGATCAAATTTAAGTCTGCCTTCTACAAGCAGTTTTGAACCTTTGTTTAGGTATTGATTCGCTATTTCGGCTTGTTTTCCAAAAAATGTAATGTCAACAAAGCAAGTTTCTTCTCGTTTTTCGTTATTCATAGTAAAACGTCTTGTTACTGCAATAGCCGAGTTACCGATAGCAGCACCATTTGTTGTATATCTTAACTCTATATCTCTTGTTAAATTACCAACTAAAACAACTTTGTTAAACATATTTTTTCCTTATTTAGTTCTCTTCGCTAAAAGTTATTTCTTCGCTTTTAGGCTCTTTAGGCTCACGAGGGGCTCGTGGCTCACGCTCTTTTTTAACTATGCTTTGTTTTATGCCTTTAACCATTTTTTCCCAAGCAGAGATTTCTCTTTTGTTTTCGTATTTAACGCTCAAAAAGCGTATGATATCCTCTGTAATGCGGATATTTCTGGTTAGCTCAGCAAGCAAAGCCGGTGGTGCTTTGTAATAAATCACAAAATACACGCCGCGTTCATATTTTTGTATGGTGTAAGCTAGTTTGCGAGTGCCCATTTCATCAACCTTGGCTATCTCGCCACCATTTTTGGTAATAACTTCTTTTACGAAGTCAACTTTAGCTTTGATTTCTTCTTCTGTAAGCGTTGGCTTAAGAATAAACAAAAGCTCGTAATGTCTCATATTTTCTCCTTATGGATTTCGCCTGTATTTTACTAAACACAAGCAAGGAATTTTTTGCATTAAGCAAGTGGGGATTATATCTTTTTTTTACTTAATATTTGCTGTTGAAATGATATTTTGCAAAGATAAAATGCAAGAAAGCAAATACAAATTTTTATCCATTTTTGTGCTTGTTTTTATATTAAATTCTGCTAAATTTAATGCCATAAAAATTTCTTTAAAAGTATTTAACTTTATCGATAAACTCTGTCTTTTTAGCTTTTCTATGATATTTTTTGGTGGCAAATATCCAAGGGTTTTTGATATATCAAATTTGCCATTTACCTTGACATAAGCTTGAAGTTTAAACAATCTAAAAAAGGCTTTATAAAGCGAATTTATAAATAAAATTTCGTTAAAATTTCCATCTTGTATATAAAGATAAAAATCCTCCCTTATGTCTTTAAAAGCCAAAATTTTATCAAAAAAATCATCAAAACTTATCCCGCCAAGCCCAAAAACCAAACTTCTTACCATGTCTTGTTCGATATGCGTGTTTAAACTTGCAAGTTTGTTTAGCTCGCCTGCTGCAAGATATAAATTTTCATTTTGTATAAAATACAACTCATAAAGGGCACTTCTTGTTATATTTAGTCCGATTTTAGCGGCACTTCTAGTTAGCAAATCAACCGCTTCTTCTGGATTGTTTGCTTTAAAAAATCTTGCAAAATTTGTTGCAAAAATTCTTTGAGTTTCAGAGATAATTTTCGTATCGTATTCATAAAATTCAAGCAAAAATTTCTTACTTTTATCATCTAAACAAATGCTTATAAGCTGTTTTAGCTCCTTGATAGGAATTTTTTTATCGATTTTTATACAAAGCACATTATCTCCGCCAAAAAGCGAATTTTCGCTCAAATGCGATTTTGCAAGCTCAAAATCATATTCATCAAAATACAAATTCATCAAATTTGCATCTTCGTTAAGATAAAAATTTAAAATTTCTTTGCCAAAAAGTTCTATTTGGTATTCATCAGCACCAAAAAGCAAGAAAAAATTTGGTAAACGCCCAGAATTTAGTATATTTTCAAGCTCTCTTCTATACATTATCTATCCAACTTTTTTACTATTTTTCCCATAATTTTCGCACTCGCTACATCACTTTGAGTTATACGAACTATCACGGGACGCAAAAGTTCGCAAGTATAATCAGCTATAAAAATTCTAGCGCCTTTTAACTCATCATCTAGTTTTGCAACCAAGGTATTTTGATTCTCGCTTATAAAACAACGAAATTCTTTACCTATATTTTCACACGCCCAACGCGCAAATTTTCTATCCATAAAATCAAATTCAACCTTGTCGGCTTCTCGTTCTAACAAGCTTAAATTTTCACAAGTTTGTTCTATGTTTAAAAGCAAATAATTATTTAGTTTTTCATCATTTGCCAAAATTGCCTTTAAAAGTCTATGCAAAATAAGGTCGCTATATCGGCGTATAGGGCTTGTAAAATGCGTATATCGCTCAAATCCCAAACCAAAATGTCCGTAATTTTGTGCCGAATACTCAGCTTTGCGTTGAGACTTGATAACTAGTTTATCGATTTGCTCTCTTTTGCCCAAAGCATCAGCCTTTGCCTGAACTTTTCTTATCAAATTTGCTATATTTGATTCATATGTAAGCTCTATGCCAAGCAAAGCAAGTTCGTCTAATAAATTATGAATTTTTTTGATATCCGGAGTGGCATGATTCCTAAAAACACCGCGTTTTATGCGATTTGCAGCGGCTTTATTTGCAAGCAACATACAGTCTTCAACCAAACTATGCGAAGCGGTTTCGCCCTCGAATCTAGTAGAACAAAGCAAAGCATTTTCATCAAGCCTCATACGAAGCTCATCTGTGCGAAAATCAAAAGCATTTACAAGCCTTTTGGCTCTAAGACGCGAAGTTAAAGCAAAAAGTGGCTTTAACCAAGCTATCTGGCTTTGTTTTTTATCTTGCAAAATTTCATCAACTTCATCATAATTTAATCTCTGCTTTGAAACGATTATCGCCTCAAAAAGCTCGTCTTTTACGACTTCGTCGTTTTCATCTATGCTTATTTTAAAAACAAAGGCAAGACGAGGAACATTTGCTTTAAGCGAACAAATATTTTCACTCAAAGCTCGCGGAAGCATAGGGATACTTTTGTGCGGAAAATATATAGAAAAACCTCGTTTTTTAGCCTCGCTATCTATGGGCGAATACTCGCTTACATATTCGCTAACATCGGCGATAGCAACATAAATTTGACGATTTTTTTCATCAAAATAAATCGCATCATCAAAGTCTTTTGCGTCTATTGGATCTATGGTGCAAAAGTCCAAATTTTGCAAATCTACTCGCTGTGGATAAAGCTTTGGATCTACAAAATCTCCCCACGCTGCTGCTTGATCTTCACAAGCTTGGCTAAATTTGTCATTTTTATTATAAAGTGCTAATGAAATTTTTTCATCGCTAAAAGGATCGTTGATATTGCCTAAAACCTCGACTATTTCGTTATTTAGATTATTTATCTTTAACAAAGTCCCGCTAGGCAAGGCTTTTAAACTTTTTTGCGTGGCTCTAAGTGCTCCGCTTAGTCCTGTTTTTAAATTCACGCCAAGAACCGCAGGACCAAAATTTTTAGTATAAACAACGCTTGTTTCGTTTGCAAGTTTTAAACTCATCACGACTTTTGCGCTAAGTCGTTTTTTCTTAGTGCGTAAAATTTTTGCTAAAACGATATCGCCATAATGAGAGTTGTTTAAATTTTTATTTTCTATGATAAGATCTTGTTTGAAACGATCGTCAAAGGCATTTAGATAGCCTGTGCCATTTGAACTGATATCGAGCCTGCCACACACAAAACCATCATTTAGATAGTATTTGTCTTTATGCAAGCTCACAGCATTTAAATTTGTAAGATTTCGTAGAATTTCTTTATTTTGGGCGGAGATTTCTCTCTCTTTTACGCCATTTAGTAAAGATGAGAGAAATTCCTTCACAGATTGTCTTTAACTTTTGCCACTGCCATTAAAAATGTATCGTGATCAAAGCCATATTCATCTAAGAGCAATAAGGTATTTTGCACGCTGATATCATCGATTTGGTTAAAGATATTTGCGGCGGTTTTTACTATTTTTAATGCTACGGCAAAGCTTTTGATATGTTTTGGTGCTTCGTCTGGGTTATTTGAATAAAGTATAGCACCAACAAGTTCGCTTTCTATGTTCCATTGTTCGAAAATTTTAGCCGTAACTTCTTCGTTGCAAACACCGATAGTATTTATCTCAACATTTACAAGGTCGCTTGGGTGATTTACACTAAGAAGATCGATTTTAAATTTGTCATCTAATTTATTTTCTAACATTTCTTTTGAAAGAACGATTTTGCCGACTTCAAGCATAAATGATGCAGGAGATAAAATTTCAAGATCGGCTGGTTTTATTTTCGAATACCAGTTATACATCAAGGCATTTTGTATCATTGAAATCTTTAAAAAATCTTGTGAAGTTATACCGTATGGTTCAAGATTTATACTAAAACTTTTTTTGATAGCAGAAGAAAGTGCAAAACCACGAACTGTTGCCATGCCAAAAAGTGAAATAGCTCTTGCTATCGTTGAAACTTCTTTACTAAAACCATAAAGCGGAGAGTTTGCCGAGTGCAAGATATTTGCCGTAAGCATAGGATCTTTTTCGATCACCTTTACTAAGTCGTTTATAGAGCTATCCTCGTCAGCACAGATTCTTTGAATTTGTACAACCGTGTCATCTAATGGAGGTAAGCTTTTGATTTTTTTGTAAATTGAGTCATTCATGTCTTTGTGTCCAAAATGAAAATTTTGTGCCTATTTTACCCAAAATGACTTTTTTAAAACTTAAAATAATGCTATTCAGCATCCTTTGAACTTTTTAAATGTATAATCAGCCAAAATTTCATTATTAGGAGAGATTATGGCGATAAATGTTTATTACGACAAAGATTGTGATTTAAACATCATCAAAGGCAAAAAAGTTTCAATCATAGGCTTCGGTTCGCAAGGTCATGCACATGCTGAAAACCTTAGAGATTGCGGTGTAAGTGTAACTATCGGTCTTAAAAAAGGCGGAAAAAGCTGGGCAAAAGCTGAAGCAAAAGGTTTTGTCGTAAAAGAAGTATGCGAGGCTACAAAAGGTGCTGATGTCGTCATGATACTCACTCCAGATGAGCATCAAGCAGAAATTTACAAAAATGAAATCGAACCAAACCTAAAAGACGGTGCAGCCATCGCATTTGGACATGGTTTTAACATACATTTTGGACAAATCAAGGCTCCAAAAAATATAGACGTTATAATGATAGCTCCAAAAGCTCCGGGACACACAGTTAGAAGCGAATTTGTAAAAGGTGGTGGCATACCAGACCTAATCGCTGTCGAACAAAATGCAAGTGGCAGAGCAAAAGAACTAGCACTTAGCTATGCTTGCGGTATCGGCGGCGGACGAACCGGTATCATAGAAACTACATTTAAAGACGAAACTGAAACCGATCTTTTCGGCGAACAAGCCGTGCTTTGTGGCGGTTTATGTGCTCTTGTAAATGCTGGTTTTGATACTCTTGTTGAAGCCGGTTATGAACCTGAAATGGCGTATTTTGAATGCTTGCATGAACTTAAACTCATAGTTGATTTGATGTATCAAGGCGGTATGGCAGATATGCGTTACTCTATCTCTAACACCGCAGAATACGGCGATTATGTAAGCGGACAAAGAGTTGTTGGCGAAGAAAGCAGAAAAGCTATGAAACAAATTTTAAAAGAAATCCAAAATGGCTCTTTTGCTAAAAATTTCGTTTTAGAAAAAACAACTGGATATGCCAGAATGAACGCTGAACGTGGCATTGCCGAAAGAAGTTTGCTTAATAAAACCGGCAACAAACTTAGAGCTATGATGCCTTGGATCGCTCAAAACAAAATCATAGATCAAAACAAAAACTAAATTTTGGCTACCAAAAAAACTACAAAACGCCCACCGCGAAGGACAAGAAAAAGGCCCAAAAAAAGCGGTGGGCAAATTAAAATTTATATCGGTATTGCTGTTTTTGTAACGCTTTTGTTGGCTTTGATTTACTCTATGAGCGGAGCAAAAAAAGAAAAAGAACAAATTTCACAACAAAAAGACAAGGCAAAAGAAGAAGTTTTGGTTAAAAATGTCGAAGTTAAAATCAAAAAAGAGCAAAAAAAGCTTCGCGAAACGATAAAATTTACCAAAGATGAAAACCTTAGTAAAATTTTCTTAGATCCAAAAAGCAAGGACGAAACTTATGCTTTGAATCAAAACAAACAAGAAGCAAAAACCATTGCAAAATCGCAAGGTGAAAAAGCACAAGACGATAAAACAGCACCACAAAGCGACAAAAAAGCACAAAGCAAAGATAAAGAAAGGCTCAAAGACGAAAATTTAAGCAAAATTTTCACATCGCAAAAAAATAAAGCTAGCGAACTTGATGTTGGATTTAACGGCGAAATCATAGCCGAACAAAGACACATTCCAAAATACAATGACAAATTAAATTCTCAAATTTTAAAAGAAGACGAAAACTCATCGCATATCAAATTTGATAAAAACAAATCAACAAAAAGTGACGATAAAATTTTAGACGATATAAAAAACAAAATCATAAATCAAAACAAAAAGCCTCAAAGCAAAGAAAAATCAGACGAAATTTCAAAAGACACAGGCAAAAAAGCAAAACACAGTGGCAATGCAAAACTTGCTATCATCATCGATGATGTCGCAACTAGCACACATGTAAAAATGCTAAAACAAACCGGACTTTTGCTAACACCGTCGATTTTTCCGCCAGATAAAAATCACCCAAAAACGCCTGAACTTGCTAAAAATTTTGCTTTTTATATGGTGCATTTACCTATGCAAGCCCAAAAAAATGGCGGTGCGGAGTACGCAACCATGATGGTTGGCGATAGTTTTGAAAGCATATCAAAAAAACTAGCAAATATTCGCAAAAACTTCCCAAATGCTCGTTTTATCAACAATCACACAGGTAGCAAATTTACTGCCGATTTTGCATCAATGGATAAGGCATTTCGTGGCTTTGAACGTGAAAATTTTATATTTTTAGACAGCAAAACTACACCAAAATCCGTAGTAAAGCAAGTCGCAAAAAAGCATAAAAAAGTTTATATTTACCGAGATATTTTTCTTGATGATGTTGATGATGAAAGGCTTATAAGAAAAGAACTAAAAAAGGCTGTATCCATAGCAAAACGCCATGGAATCGCTATCGCTATCGGACATCCACGTAAAAAAACCATGGCCGTACTTAAAAATTCAAAATCCCTACTTCGAGATGTCGAACTAATTTATATAAAAGATGCTTATAAATTTTATCGCTAAATTCGCTTTTATAAAATATCAAATTTGAAAAATTATCAAATTTGGTATTTAAAACATTGCAAAAAAACAATGTTTTTTTGTAAAATCGCATAAAATAAAATGGTGTTTTATATGAAAAAAATAGAATTTTTGCAAAAATCCGAACTACCAAAAGAATTAAACCGCCTAAAAAAGGGCGTTAATGGCTTGTATTTTATAGGAGACAAAAATTTATTAAAGCAGCCAAAAATTTCAGTCGTTGGCTCAAGAAAGGCTAGTGTTTACACAAAAGAGTGGGTTTATTCGCTATGTAAAGCACTTGCAAATGCAAAAATTTGTGTCGTTAGTGGCGGAGCCTTGGGCGTTGATATCGCAGCTCATCAAGCCTCGATGCCCCGAACTATCAGCGTTTTTGCAAACGGACTTGATACGATTTACCCGATCGCAAACAAAAAAAGCATACTAGAAATTTATGAAAATGCCCTTGCCGTAAGCGAATATAACATCGGCGAAGCACCATTGCCATATAGATTTTTGGAGAGAAATCGCATAGTTGTAGGGCTTGGACAAGCTCTTGTAGTCGCTCAAGCCGATTTGCAAAGTGGCTCGATGCAAAGCGCTTTAATGGCTAGAAAAATGGGAATTCCAGTGTATGTTTTACCTCAACGCATACATGAAAGCAAAGGCACAAATAAACTTTTAAGCGAGGGCAAGGCCAACATCATTAACGATATAGGCGAATTTGTAGCGAAATTTTCAAATTTTACGCCTAGTCTTGATTTTGGTGGTGATGAAATTTTAGATTTTTGCCAAAATGGCGTCGATCTCGATCTAGCTTTACAAAAATTTGGAGATAAAATTTACGAATATGAAATTTTAGGCTTAGTAAAAATTTCAAATTTGATAGTAAAAAGTCTTTAAAATTTCAAATTTGATGATAAAATTTGCATTTTTAAAAAGATGATTGAGACTTTTAAAGCAAATTTGATTTTGTTAAAAAAAGACCAAATTTGAGTTTTTGCTTTTCAAATTTGATGATAAATTTTGCTTACAAAAGCTTTAAAATGTGTTCAAAATTACAAGCAAATTTTACAAAAAAATTTTAAAAAGTGATAAAAATGAAAGAGAAAATAATAGCACTCGATATAGGTTTAAAACGAATCGGCATGGCGTATGCTTACGGCGAAGTTGTAATGCCACTCACGCCCATTTTGCGTAAGAATCGCAAACAAGCAGCAAGTGAAGTTAGCGAAGCAATAAAGCAAAGAGAGGTTGAAAAAATAATAGTCGGTATTCCGCTTGGCGGTTTGAGCGAAGATGAAATGAGACGCAGAGTTAAGCATTTTGTCTCGCTTTTAAATTTCAAAGGCGAAGTGTTTTATCAAGACGAAGCATTTAGTAGTTTTGAAGCCAGCGAACTCGTAAAAGACAAACGCGACGGCAAATTTGATAGCATCGCCGCCATGATAATTTTAAAACGATATTTGGGGATAAAAGACTAAAAAAGCATATTTTAATATTTAGGTACAACTTAATTTAAATATTTATCAATAATCACATCATCATTAAAACTTAATACTTTCCTTGCTTCAATCTGCCTTATGCTTTTTAATTATAAATTCTTTGAAAAATATATAAAAAATTAACAAAAACATAAAACTTATTAAATTTCAGCACCAACAAAGTTAGTATTTACTAAAATGATTTTTTCATAATTTTTCATAAGGCCACATTTAAATTGATACTAAATAATTTTGCAAATT